>JBBDMV010000170.1:0-9193 GCA_040878115.1 Balneolales bacterium | reverse complement strand
GGCCGTTCCGGTGATTGTGCAAACCGGATAAAATAACCGAACGGCTTGCACTGCAGCTTGCCGTGGTAGCATAAGCATTTTTAAATAACACCCCTTCGGCTGCCATAGCATCCAGATTAGGGGTTTTAATTTCGTCATTGCCATAGGCCCCGGTATCCTGGCCGTGGTCATCACTCACATAAAGTACAATGTTCATTGATCCCGTAGTGCAACCATCGGGTGATACAACTTCCTCTGCCGGTTCGATATTACAGGCAGTTGTTGTCAAAGAAATCAATAAACTAGATAGACACAACAGGTAAGGTTTCTTTGGTTTCTTCATCCTATAGGAACAAGATCTTTGTCGATTATCAGTATTGCTAATTGTGGCAATATTCATATTTACTCCTCATAATATGCCAGTTATAAACCGTTAAATTCAAATTGGATCAGGATCCGGTGGGTAATTTATTTACCGTATCCGCTTTGCGATAACCGGTGATTGACATGGTTAATCCTCAAAGCCATCAGCCTCGATTCCTTAAGAAAGTCTCGTCGTGTTACAGCCCACTTGTTGGTACTCTTTCTAATATTCATGGTTTATTATCCTCATTATACATCACCGTGAATTGAGTCCATCAACTTGAGCAGGAGGTCTTTTTTCTGCCCCTTCCCGACCTGTCAAAGCATCTCCCAATGCTTCTCTGTAATTCTCTGCCAAAGCTTCAAGTTCTCTTACAACTTCAGGAAAACCATCTCGTACATCCAGCGTTTCACCAGGATCCGTGCGCAAGTTGTACAAGGCGTAATCAGCTTCAGCGGTTGTCGTTTGCCCGGGCCAGCCATCCCGGCCCGGAAGGTCCTGCTTATACGACCTGTACGAATGCGGGAACACCAATTTCCAATGATCTTTTCGGATCGCCTGTAATTCATTTCTTCCATAATAATAGGCAAAATGGTCTCTTGGGTTTGCATCTTCTTCATCGAATAACAAAGAAGATATATCAACGCCATCAATCTTCCTGGAAGGGCTATCGGACCCGCTTAACTGGACAATGGTAGGCAGCAGATCAATTGTGGAGGCTAATTTGTTATTAACCGTACCCGGTGAGATTTTACCCTCCCAATGCATAATTGCCGGCACCCTGACGCCTCCTTCCCATTCGGAACCTTTGCCTTCACGTAATCCACCCGTATTCCCTGCATGGTTCCCATAATTAAGCCACGGACCATTATCACTGGTAAAGATCACAAGGGTTTCTTCACTTAAACCCAATTCATCCAGCGTTTTCATAATTTCACCGACCGACCAATCCAGCTCCATCATGACATCACCAAACAATCCGTCTTTACTCTTCCCCCTGAACCGATCCGATACGGCCAGAGGCACATGAGGTTGAGGGTGCGCGAGATAAAGAAAGAAGGGGGCATTCCTATTTTTTCGAATAAACTCTACAGCCCGCTCCGTAAACAGGGAAGTAAGCCTACTTTGGTCCTCCAGTGTTTCAATGGTTTCAATTTTATTATTGCCTTCAATGAGAGGCAAAGTAGGGTACCTTATTCTGGTGTTGGTTGTATCCGTTATCGGTGTTCCGTCATAATCTACCGCCCACATGTCGTTGGAATAGGGAATGCCGATATATTCGTCGAAGCCCTGTTGCAGTGGCAAATAAGGTTCTTTAGAACCCAAATGCCATTTACCCATCATGCCTGTTCGATATCCTTCATTTTTTAATAGATCAGCTATGGTTTCCTCCTGTGGATTCAAAGCTATAGGACTTGTCGGCCCTAAAGCACCTGAAATACCAACTCTATTTGAATAAGATCCTGTCAACAAAGCTGCTCTGGATGCACTGCACACAGCCTGCGGTACATAAAAGTGGGTAAACCGCATTCCTTCGGCGGCCATGCTGCTTGTATTTGGTGTTTCGTATCCCGTGGCTCCGTAACTTTCCAGATCACCGTATCCCATATCATCTATAAAAATGATAACAAAGTTTGGCTTTTGTTCCTCACTTTTATTTTGCGCAATACTATTAGCGCTTACTAAAAGTAAAATAGCAATAGAAATAACCGCTTCTTTTTTAAGCATAGATATCATTTTAAATACACTCTCGCCCATGATTTATATAAATTAGGTTTGTTGAAGCTTTGTCATAATACAGTCCGTTTTTGGAGAGTCTCATCAGTATCAATTGTAACTACCTGCGACAGCGTGCTTACTAAACTTCGAGTATAACTATACTAAAATTTATATTCTTTAACAACTTTTGCATGAAGTGATCTTTATTTACCTAAATCCGGTTAATAGAAAGATTGAATAAGCTTTTTTAAAAGCAAAGCCTGACTCTCTTGTGCAGATTTTCTTTAGCCCGGAGAAAGGGTTTGGTAACCATGTTGACGAAACCAGGCGGGCAGACTGCGATCGCCATCCCTTATTATTCCTGTACACATAGAAATTGCTATCCCAAACCGGTAATCGCCCATTTGGGGGTTCGACCTCAAAACTCTGCAGATATCGGTCCTCGTTTCCTTTGGCTGGCCCAATGCCTGCAGGACAAAGGAAATTAATCCAGCTCTTTAATTTTTATATTTCGAAAGCGCGTAAGATCTCCATGATCTTGCAATCCAATATGCCCTTCTCTGAGAGCCCCGAATTCAGGGTGAGTTTCAAACTTGCTGTTGCGAAGCATTTCAAACCACTCAGCCGTCCAACGCTCATATTCCAATACCTTCACCCCATTTTGCCAGTGCTCTACCATCGGATTCTCAACAACAATTCTAAGTTCATTCCACTCACCGGCAGGGTTGGCATTTAAAGGATCCGGGGCAAGCAAATCATACAATGATCCAGACAGGCGATTATCCCCTATATCATAGTTCTCATCATCAATGAGTTGTATTTCCGGGGCAGACCAGTGGAGCGCTTGCCCTGGCTGCTCCAGCACGTGATAAAACATCCCACTGTTTCCACCCTCTGAGATTTGCCATTCAATTTGAAATTCAAAATTTTCATACTTCTTTTCGGTAATAATATCACCACCAAACCCGCTTTCACTGCCATCAGACTGCATAACCACGAGTTGGCCGTCCTCAACTCCCCATCCTGATTCAGGAAACTGATCACCATTATAAGCCCGCCATCCATCTGTCGTTTCCCCGTCAAACAGCAACTCCCACCCTTCGTTCACTTCCTGGCTGGTAAGCGTATTATGGGGGACTTCTGTTCCAGCTTCTTGTTCTGAAGCGCATCCGGCCTGAAGCAACAACCCTGATGCCATGAATGCGATTAACATTGATTTGTACATTGATCCTATCATTTTATATTAGTATTTAGGTTTTTTTACTTATTAATCCAGTAATTTATAGAAAATAAACAACAATTAATGTTTATTTTCTGGCAAAAACTCTTCATTTGATTCTTTCCCCTATTTCATTCCAAGTGTCATCCTCATACTCTTCCTGTAATTCTTTGATTTTATCCTTAAGGCGTTGCTGAACTTCAGCATACTCCGGCTTGCCATAGACGTTTGTCAACTGATCCGGATCCGCGCCTAGATCAAACATTTCCCACTCGTCATGGTCAAAGAAGTGAACCAGTGTGTATCGGTCCTTGGTACGAACACCATAATGCTTTGCTACATTATGAGACTCATTAGATGCATAATAGTGATAATAGACGGCATCTCGCCAGCTGGCAGGCTCCTCCCCCTGGAACAGCGGCTTCATCGATTTGCCTTGCATGTAATCCGGGATCTCCGCCCCCGCCAGGTCCAGCACCGTAGGGGCAAAATCCAGGTTCTGCACCAATTGCTCATTAACCGATTCAGGCTCTATGCCCTCCGGCCAATGGACAATCAGTGGCATACGCATCGACGTTTCATAAATCCAGCGTTTGTCAAACCAGCCATTTTCACCCATATAGAAACCCTGGTCGCCGGCATATACCACAATGGTATTGTCAACAAGGTCTTCCCGCTCAAGATAACCCATCAGCCGCCCTACTTCATCGTCAACTTCACGCACTACCCGAAGGTAATCTTTGGCGTAACGCTGGTACCGCCATTGGAGCCGCTCCTTTTCAGACATCTGGCCATAATTCTCATAAAGCTCTTCATTTTCTTCCGCATAGGCCTCCACTATTCGGTCAAGCTGCTCTTCAGTTAATCTGTTTCTGTTTACCATTCCTTGCCAGGTAGGATCCGGTTCCCCCGTTTGTGGATTCAATGGCACTTTCAAATCCCTGCCCCATGCCATAGATCTTTCTTCATCACCAATCTCCATATCTTGCTCACTTGCCGCTGTAGTCAACCCAGAGTAGTCGTCAAATAAAGAAGAAGGCTCAGGCAAATCGCGGCCCCGGTAATCGTCCAATGCCGGCCCCGGCAGCCATTCCCGGTGGGGCGCCTTGTGGTTGTAAATCAACATAAACGGCTCGTCCCGGTCACGCCCCAGTCTTAGCCAGCGCAGCGCCCTGTCAGTGATGATGCCCGTGGTATGACCATGGTAATCAACATCACCGTTGGCCGTGCGCATGGTGGGATTATAATAGGGCCCCTGGCCGTACAGGATTTCATAGTGATCAAATCCCTGCGGCTCGCTCCCAAGGTGCCACTTGCCAATCATAGCCGTCTGATACCCTGCATTCTGAAGCAATGAAGGGAATGTTTCAAGTTCCTCCGATATAGACCCGGCGTTTGTCGGGACGCCATTCAAATGGCTGTGCAGCCCGCTCAGCATAACCGCACGGGAAGGTTTGCAAATGGAGTTGGTCACAAAGGCATTGTCAAAGCGCATGCCGCCATCAGCCAGGCGGTCTATGTTCGGTGTCGGTGTATGGTCCAGCTGGAGGCCATAGTCCAATGCTTCACGATAAGCCCCGATAGACTGTGCCGTATGATCATCCGAATACATGACGATAATATTGGGCTTTTGGGGAGTTAATTTCTGCTGCCCTGCTTTTGTGCAGCCATTCACTCCAAGAAAAGCGCCAAAAGAAAAGAGTGTGAACAATCCAATTTTGCCGGAAACAGCCATATTATATAAAGTTGTCATAAGGTATAAATTTAAATTATAAAAAAAATCCCAGGCTACCGGGTAGCCTGGGATTTAGTATTGTTCCCAATACAGCTTTTATATTATTGGAAAAATTGATGCATATGATTTAATGATAATTAATAGCCAGAGTTTTGCTCTAACTCAGGCTCAACTTTTATACTGCTCTGGTGAAATGGCCACAGATAGTTATGTTGCGCGAACGAACGATCTTCAATATGAAGAGTTTCGATATTTCCATTAACTTCTCGGGTATGCCCCAAAGCAGGTTCATTTAGAACATCTTCGGCAATGCCCCATCGAATGATATCGTCATATCGCAGACCTTCTGCAGCAAATTCAATTCTGCGCTCATTTCTAATGAGTTCAATCCAGTCATCCTGAGTGTAAGAATCATAATAGGGTAGTGTCACATCCGCTTCTGTCATATCTAAACCCGCTCTTTCTCTAACATCATTTATATAACCTTTGGTAACACCATCGATTTCATTTAACATTATTTTAGCCTCCGCATAAGATAATAAGACCTCGGCATAACGAAGCGTACCATATTCAAAGCTACCACCATTTCTGAAGGCATCATCCTCAGACACGTATTTCCTGAACCAATAGCCTGATGCACTCGCTCTTGTATTTTCATGGAACATGGGATTATTAGGGTTGTAAATATCTATAACCTCACCATAAAAGATATCTCCATGCCCCATAATGCTAGCTTCATAACGAGGGTCCCGATTGAGAGTAGGATCCAGCTCATAATTTTCTTTGGAATTACCCATAACGTCATCATTGTCAATGCTCCGGCCTTGCAGGGTCCAATAAGAATCAACCAGGGATTTTGTAGGGACCAAATAGGATTGCCCGTTGCCGGTCCTGAAATGAGGCCCTAAATCTCTAAAAGATAGTGTATTTCTTCCTCCACGGGCATCGTCATCATTGATTTTGATAAACTCATTATTGCTATCATGCGCGGTATATTGAAACAAGTCTCCATAGTTGGGATGTAATTCATAATCCCCGGTGTTTATTATTTCCTGAGCATAATCGATAACTTCTTCATAAAACCCATTATACAAGGAATGGCGCATCAGTATCCCTAAAAAAGATTGTTTATGGAACATGTAAGCATTCGATGTTGTTTGTTCGGGCGGCAACCTTTCAGCAATATCATCACCCATTGCTAATAATGTTTGCACTATTTCCTCTTTGGGTACGGGGGGCTGCCTGGCGTCATCTAAATCAGCCGGGTCTAATAAAAAGGGTATATCGCCAAACCTATCGGTTAATTTAAAATAGTGCCAAACCCTTAACCCCTCTAACACGCTTTGATATCTATTCCTAATATCTTCATCTTCAACATACGGCACATCAATATTATCTATATAAGTATTTAATCTTCCAATATGCTTCATGCTTATGGTATAATAGTACTCAGCCAATCTTGAATTACTGCTTAGACTGCCGTTGGCTACTTGCTGATGATGATCAGAATCGATACGGCTATAAGCATTATCAGATTTGCCCTCGTGCATGTAATGTACAAGCCGGCGGTCACCCGAGGCAAAGTAGTCTACATAAGTACTATATGTAACACGGCGCAAATCTTCTTCGTCATTGAAAAACTCAACAAACGTTGTCGCCGTAGGATCTGATTTATCTAAAAGGCCGTCACATCCTATCAAACTGAATGATATAACTATCATCAAATATTTTAGCTTCTTCATATCGTATAACCTTTATTTTTTAATTAATATATTGTCGCTCTTATTCCTAAACTAAAGCTAGCCATTCGGGGATAATTACCATTTCCACCGTTTCTTTCCGGCTCAAGGCCTTCATAATTTGTAAAGGTGAACATATCCCGGGCGTTCGCATATATTCGAACGTTCCTGAAACTTTCGCCTATATTAGGAATAGTGTATCCCAGCTGTATCGTTTTGATCCTGAAGTAGGAAGCGTCACTTAACCAAACATCGCTCAACACTTCATTTGGAGTTGACCCTGTCCAAACTCTTGGAAAACGACTGTCAGGGTTATCCGCGGACCAGCGGTTGTCCATATAATATTGGCTGGGTGTACCTAAATCATTACTTGAGCCATCCATTCGTACGGGAAAACCTTCCATGCCACTTAATCTGCCGGTACGCTTGCCTACTCCCTGGCCCAATACGCTGAAATCCCATCGTTTATAGTTTAAATCTACGGTAAATGAATAGTTTAAATGAGGAAATGGATCACCTAGATCAACTTTGTCATTATCGTTAATAACCCCGTCTTCATTTTGGTCTATATACCTGATATCTCCAACCATAGTATTTGGTAATTTCGCCGTAGTCGCATCCAGCTCATCTTGGGTCTGAAAGTATCCATCGGTTTCCATTCCATAATAATTTTCCAAAGCGATGCCCCGGTACCAAATTTGATCATCGTTATCTTTGAAGATCAGTGTATCTGAAGCCGAATAACCTGCTTTTAACACTTGGTTTTGATTGTCAAAAAGCATAGAACCAACGTTATAAGAAAAATTACCCACCTGGTCGTACCAATTAGCAGATAGTTCCCAACCTGTATTTTCAACTTCTCCTATGTTAACCGATGATTCTAAGGAGTGAGAACCGGTTAATGGGGGTATTGGGAATGCATCATAGATAAGGTCCTTAGAATGCTTAGTATAAGCATCCGCTGCAAGGTCAAGCCTGTCATTAAAGGTAGTAATTTCAATACCGATATTAGCCTGTTCCTGTGTTTCCCATGAGAACGATGGGTTGGGAGTACGCATGGTCCATCCCCAGTTATTTACAATTTCCTGCCATAAGTAAGGATCCACGTTTTCGTTACCGATCAAACCATATGAAACCCGCAGTTTTAAGTTGGTCAGGGCCCCGCTATCTTTAAGGCCTGATAAAAAACCTTCATTATGAATATTCCAGGCCAAAGCCCCGGATGGGAAGTAGCCCCAACGGTTTCCGGGAGCAAATTTACTGCTACCGTCGGCACGCACAGTCGCTTCAAGTATATAACGGTTATCAAGAGAGTAATTAACCTTATTGAAAAATGAGGCTTTGGTAATTTCACGATAATCCGTGTACGTATGGTTCATCGTTTCTGTACCGGCCGTTATATATATCTTATCATGGCCACTTCTGAGCTCTGTCTCATAGTTAAGGAGTGCCCGACCTGTTAATTGGCTGGCACTTACGCCTTGTGAAGATCCTACCGAGTTGGCCCAGGTCTCAACAGGGACTCCATCCCCATCAAAAAACTTGAACGTTTCTCTTTTATATTTGTAGGCTGATTTGTTTATCAAATACGATAAATTACCTGAGATGTTCAGTTTATCGTTAATATGATAGGTCGGCCTAAGGTTTATGGAGCTTCTGTCATACAAATTATTCCGGGCGCCGCCTTGTTCCATAGAAGCGATGGGATTCAAATTATTATACAAGACATAATGGTCCTCTAAATCTGATTCATAATTTATATCCTGGGTTGGGTTCATTCTCCAGACATTTTGATATAAACCATGTCCATCGGAATTAGCCTGCAAACGATCTACTTGTAATCTATGTGCATAAAAATCAGCTAAAAGCACAAAACGATCATCTATATTAATATTAGTATTGAACCGGGCACTGAACTGATCTGTACCTTCATATTGGTTCAATCCACCTTCTTGTTCATAACCCAGCATTAAATTAAAAGCGCCTACACCACCGCCACCAGAAATATTCGCGGATGTATTGTGAGAATAGGCCTGTTGTTGCATAACAGCGTCCATCCAATTGGTATTGGTATATTCACCATTATTAGCTAAAGTCATTTCCTCGTCTGTGAAGGCCGCAGTTTGGCCTTGAATGGACCTGGCTTCGTTACGAAGCAGCATATAATCGGCACTACTGACAAAGTCCGGCAAATCAATGGGGTTATTTACAGCACTCCAGGAATGTACATCAACAGAGAATTCGTCCGCCCTTCCTCGCTCAGTCTCAATAAGAATTACTCCATTAGCACCACGTGAGCCATACATTGATGCAGAAGCCGCGTCTTTCAGAACTGTTATACTCCTAATTTGATTAGGGTCGATGTCTGACAGTGATTGTTCCATTCCATCAACCATTACCAAAGGAGAAGCATTTTGAAGTGTACTTATACCTCTTAT
>JBBDMV010000169.1:0-1721 GCA_040878115.1 Balneolales bacterium | reverse complement strand
GTTAGGGATTGCGGTCCTGGCTTCTATCGATCCTGCCTTTGTAATCGCGCACAGCGCGAAAAATAGCCGAGGCTATTATGCTTTGGCCGTATTCACTGGTAAGAAAACGCTGTTCCCGGACATTACTAATAAAACCCATCTCTACCAGTATAGCGGGCATGGAAGCGTGGTAAAGTACAATAAAACCGGCTTGTTTAACTCCGCGTGATCTTCTTTTGGCACGTTCTTCAAATTGTCTTTCGGTCATGCCGGCTATAATTTCACTGCTGGCTATGTTACCCATATTGGCCAGCTCATAGATAACAAGTTCTTCACGGGTTAACTCTTCCGCCCGTTCCTCCTCTTCTTCAAATCGGATAACGGCGTTTTCTTTTTTCATCATCTCAAAAGCTTCCTCACTTCGGTGCAACCCTAAGAAAAAGACTTCCGATCCGGTAGGCTGACTGCTATGGTTTGAATTGGCATGCAATGAAATGAATAAATCACCCTGAGCTTTATTGGCCATTTCTCCTCGTTCCTCAAGACCTACAAATGAATCATCGTCTCGGGTATATACCACTTCAATATCCGGTATATTCTCCTTGATATAATTCCCAAGTTTTCGGGCAACGGCCAGTGTTACATCCTTCTCTTTCGCCCCTCCATGACCAATAGCACCAGGATCTCTGCCACCATGGCCCGCATCAATGACTACTACCTCAAATTTCGAGGATTCACTGTCAAAATCACCGAAATCATCATATAACTCCAGGGCGTCGTCGAGATCATCATCGCTGAACTCCGGCGGTTCGCTGAGAACGGCATTTTCAACTTCAACAGGAGCAAGTTCAGGCCAGGATATAGGCTGAATGGCATCTGTCATTGGCCTTAATTTTTCCTCAGCAGTTTCGGTGAGTGCAAGCAAAATATCTTTTTTATTAACATCAGGATAGGCGTTACCTATGAAATATTCGTCGTCTTCTAAATGTACATCGATACCTATTCCACCGGAAATTCGTTTGAATTCAATCCCCCTGTATGGGCTTTTGGATTCAAACACCCTAATGAGGTCCGGGTCAATATCTTTTTTAAAGATCTGAAGCTGAATCAGGTCCACGAACGGCTGACGAACTTTAAAGGAGTCAGCCTTTTCAGCCATGTGAATACGCATTACATAGCCCAGGTCATCACTACGTTCGGCTGAAGAAATGCGTGATATATTTTGTTGAGCAGAAGCCGGTTTGGTACAAAATGCTGCGATGATCAATATGATGGCCACAGCACTTAATGTAAATATCCTGGTAGTTATTAAAGCCGGTCCGGCAGTCCGAACTAAAGAAGAGAGCATCAGTTATTCAAGACCTCAAAAGTAGTAATGAATTAATAAAACTTAATTGGGATAAATTAATCAAAATTCAACAAAATTACGAATTTCGAGACTATATTCGTGCCGGTCGCCACAGTAAAACCCGTCTTTTGATTTTGATGATTTTCCTTTCATTATTATATTCTCTCTTACCCATTAATAAAAAAGGAGTGCTACTAATGCCGAAAGAAAGTAAAGACGATACGCCGAAAGCCGGAGATGAAAAATTTTATCACCCCTCTAAAGAAGTTGTTAAAGCTGCTCATATAAAGGATTATGATAAGGTTTATAAGCGGTCGATCGAAAATCCGGAAAGCTTTTCGGCCGACGAAGCTTCGAAACTGGAATGGTATAAAAAATGGGATAAGGTCCTTGA
>JBBDMV010000168.1:6099-46567 GCA_040878115.1 Balneolales bacterium | reverse complement strand
TCATGTTCATAGGATTACCACCCCTGACCCCTCCTTAAAAAGGAGGGGAACGTTGTATTAAGGTAATGAGTGTGTTCTGATGTTTTGAATTCTAACTTATTACTTCTAAAATCTGCTAAGCCATAGACCTCAAAAACAGGGGGTGGTTAATGATGAACTCATAAACTCAAACTACTGCTATGTAATAATTTATGCCGGGGGCGGGACACCCGTACCGGCTGGCATCATAGATGTACGGTAAGTTGTTAATCAATAGCTTACGTCAATATTTTTAGCCTTTGCGGAAAACAGGAAACCAGCTCTATATGAAAAAAGAAAAAAATAGTACAAATACTAAAATGATGATGTTCAAGATAATTTTCTTACCCTTGCTTGCGGTCTTCGTTGGATTTCAATATCAGGATGAACAAGGCTTTTCATTTCAGGATGACGGTTCTGCCCTGACGATTCTCGACGGCGATCAGCCGGTTCTCTCGATCCTTCACGGACGTATTGATCCCCCTGAAGGAATGGATGGAGAATATTGGAGATCAAATTATATTCATCCGATTTATGGACTCGATGGCGAGAAATTGACCGAAGACTTCCCCGAAGACCATCCCCATCACCGTGGCCTCTTCTGGACTTGGCCGGATGTGACCTATGGTGACAAAAATATTGACCCGTGGGCACTGATTGGCGCCCGGCAATTGTTCCGCGGCCGCATGAACAGTGAGGTGAAGGCTGACCGTGCATCCATCTCCTTTGAGAGCGGCTGGCGTTTGGATGAAGGATGGGACCCGTTCATAGAGGAAAATATAACCATAACGGTGCACCCAGCCGATGAAATGGGCCGGTCAATTGATTTTCGCCTGCATTTCCGTAATGTTTCTACAGAGAAGGTGACTCTGCGGGGTCGCGGGGAAACCGGCTATGGTGGTTTTAATATACGTCCGGTTGGAAGCCGGCCAGGCAATCGTATCACGACTGCGGCCGGAGAGTTGGAGGATGACGCCTTAATTGTCGAAAGTGGCTGGGCCGATTATTCCTCTATCGTATCCGATGATGAAACATACGCTGGCCTCGCGATCTTCCAGCACCCATCTAATCAGGACTTTCCTCATTCAGGATGGATTTTGCGCCATTACGGTTTCCTGGGGGCTTCCTGGCCGCAATACGAACGGCTGGAATTAGCACCCGGAGAAAGTTTTGAACTCGCCTATCGTGTTTTCGTACATCGAGGCGACGCCGGAACGGCATCGGTAGAGGAAAAGTTTGATGCCTTTGTGGAAGAAAGCCTTTAATACAGCGTTAAGAAACTTGCTTCAGTATGTTGCTTAGCTCGTTTTTGACCTGCGAACAAGATCATTCAACTTATCTTCGTCCACTTGAACGCCCAGGCCCGGCCCCTTCGGAACACGCACTTTCCCGTTTACCGGACGAAAAGGCTCTGTAATGATGCTCTCCGCCAAAAACTGAGGGCCGTTGAGGGCAGCTGGATAATTTAGATCATAAGCACTGTAAAGGATTAAAGATGCCGCAAGTGATACGTCTGGATCGGTAAGTCCGCTTCCAAGAAATTGGAGTCCGGCATGTTCAAGCATCTCGATTTGCTGGCGTGCTGATAACAATCCACCTGTTCGGGCGGGTTTCATGGCAACACCGTCCATGCATTCAAGTTTGATGAACTCAAGTACCAGGGCGGGTGTAACCATACCCTCATCAACGATAATGGGAAGTGCCCCCTGGGAAACAAGTCTCTGGTAACCGGTGATCTGGCTAATCGGTATAGGCTGTTCCAAAACCGGTACACCCGCATCAGCCAGTTTGGGAGCGGCGTCAAGCGCCGTTGAAAGGTCGTAACCGCCATTGGCATCGGCCCAAAGAAAGCTTTCAGGAACGATCCCTTTGACACGATCAACAAGCTTAAGGTCATAATCCAGGTTCGGGCCAACTTTAACATTAAAATGCCGGAATCCTTCTTCTAACCCCTGCTGGACCAGATCCTCAGCTTCGCCAAGATCAGTAGTGCTAATCGTCCAGCTTAATTCTATTTCGTCACCAGTAGTCCTTCCCCATAGTTCAGCGATGTTCCGGCCCGTTATTTTGCCCATCAAATCGTGAAGGGCCATATCAATTCCCGACTTTGTAATCGGCATCCCTGTGGCGAAAGAGGGGGCAATTTCCTGGCTCATCAAACCATTGATCCCTTTAAGGTCAAAAGGATTCTGCCCCTTCAGGACCGGCGCAAGATATTTATCTATCGCAATGACCGAAGCTTCGAGAGTTTCATAGCTCCACCGGGGAACCGGAACGCTTTCACCCCAGCCTACGGAGCCATCATCAGCGGTAATCTTTACCAGGACCGCAGGACGTCCGGTACCGCCCGGACCATCCAGAAACTTGAATGGCATAACAGAGGGATAGCGTACCGGAAAGGTTTCAATTCTTTCAATTTTTTTGCTTTCGGGGCTTGCCTGAAAGTTATGCGTTGATTTTGCATGTGAAGCAAAGCCGGGCGTAAGAATGGATGCCGCGGCAGCCGTTGTACCCGTTATGAATTTTCTGCGGCTGAATCTGCTCATAAAAACCTTATTTTAAGGATGGTATGTAAATGTGGATGGTGACTCATTAGGCGGCGTTATGGGCTACCAAACAATAATGGGGTAATAAAATGATTTTTTACTACATTTCAATGTAATTGGTTCCATAAGGCTCACGCTGTTCCCGGCTTAACATGGAATTAGCCAAATCGCTATTGGTGAACTGTTCGTTTTGAGGATCCCACTCCAGTTTTCCTGGTATTTTCATGGCAATATGGCTTATCAGGCAAAGGCTGCATATCCGGTGCCCGACTTCTACCGGTGACATCGGTTGTTTTCGTGTTTGGATGCAGTCAAGCCAGTTACCATGATGTTCATTGGTTATTTCATATAAACGAAGTTCATTTTCCTTGATTTTAGAAGTAAGGATCTTGGGGTCGCTGGCATTAAGGACTTTACGGTTTTCTTCTGAAGTAGCCGGATTATCTGGAGTTACCGAATAATTTCCCCTAAAAACATCTATCCAACCTTCTGTTCCCTCGTATCTAATTACAACAGGCCTTTTTGAATGAGAATACAGGGTAATTCCATTCTCGTATTCTGCTTTTACCATAAAATCACCATGAACGTGGCCGGGCCTGTTTCTTCGGAATTGCCCCATGGCTTCAATCGAATTAGGTCCGGTATTTTCAGTATCCATACCCCAGGCAGCCAGGTCAAATTGATGTTGGCCCCAGCCGGTAATCATCCCGGCACCAAATTGCTCACGCCATAACCACCCCGGCCGGCCATAGCCCTCTTGAGGATGGACCCCAAGTTCCGAATAAGGAATTTCAGGTGTTGAACCCAGCCACATGTCATAGTTTAAATGATCGGGAACGGGCGCTTCCTGGATAATGGCTCCGGGGCTGTCTGCCGGGAAGTTGACGGTTACGGTATGCAACTGGCCAATTCTTCCATTACGCACTAATTCAGCGGCCAATTTAAATTGTGGCGAAGTAGAGCGAACTTGCGCCCCAATCTGAACGATTGTGCCCTGTTGCCTTGCAACATCGCTTAATAAGCGGCTTTCAGCAACGGTCAGGGAGACAGGTTTTTGCAGATATACATCTTTTTTGGCGAGAGCGGCTTCAATGGCAGGCTGCACGTGCCAGTGATCAGGCGTACTTATGACTACAGCATCAATGTCGGGGTTTAGCAACATTTCGCGATAGTCTTCATACATTTTCACGTTGATATAATTCTTGCTGCCGGTTTTATTGGCATAAAACTCCTCTACCAGTTTTTTACCGTCAGCCATTCTATTCCTGTCAAGGTCACAAACAGCAATAATTCTCGCAACATCGTGATTCAGGGTTTCGGGCATATCGTGACTTCGCGCAATACGTCCGCAGCCTATCTGGCCAATATTGATCTTATTATTAGGGACACTATTTCCAAATATAGATGAGGGTACAATAGAAGGAAAGACGAAAGCCCCTGCAGAGGTAACAGCAGCATTTTTTAAAAACGTTCTGCGTTTTATAGTTTTCATAGTTTCTGTTATGGTTATCGTAATACGCGCTCAATATAATCCAAACTGAGGCTTTGTAGACTTGTGATTTTAATGTAAATATTTATCATTAAATATAAAACCTATTAATCCAGGTTCAATTTGCAAGTAAGCCATATAGCTTTAAAGCGTATGGGACCCTTATATAAACTTATAGCCCCCTGTATTTTATATATTTGTTTTTTAATTGAATAGGTGTAATTATTAGCTGTTTAGCTGCCTCGTAAGCTTCGTAAAGCTGCCAAATGCTTCGTTAAGCGTCCTCGTTTAAAGAGAGATCAACATCCGGGAGGGCCCCCCCATGCACGTTCAATGGCTACAGCATCCATATCACCAGGAGCTCATGGTTTATACCAGCGCGAATAAGTGCAAGTTCGCCAAGGGGAGGCGCCTGGCGGAGCGGGAAACATATCTTCTTTAATTCGTTCAACCCTTTTAGGGGTTGTGTTTTGCAGATAGGCTGCTTCTGTTGAGCAATGATTATTTCCGGGATCAACCGCCCGGGAGGTGTATACCTATTCATGCACGTTCAAGGATCATAGCATTCATATTACCAGGAGCTTATGGCTTACACCAGCGCGAATGGGTGCAAGTTCGCCAAGCGCAGACGCTTAACAGAACTATTCCAAACTAGAAACTCCAAACTAAAAACTAAAAACTAAAAACTCTAAACCCATAACCCGTATCTAACAATGAGGATCAATCCTTACCTTTATTGATCATGCCAAATCTCACGGCTCTTGTTTCTTCTTCTATGCCTGTGTGTTCTGTGAGTGTTTTGTACAGTTCCGGGCGCCTGCTCTTCATCCAGCGCTTCCCGGTAGAATGGTCCAGTGCCAGGGGTTCCAGATCTGCAATGACCATATCATTTTCAGCCTTACAGGTTTCAGAAAGCACACTGCCATAAGGGTCAAGGATCATAGCGTTACCCGTTCGTACTTCATCATCATCCAGCCCAACTCCATTGCTGAAGATTAAAAACATTCCATTATCATGAGCTCTGGACGGAAGCCAGCGCATCAGCCATTCTCTTCCTTTATGTCCTTTAAATTCATTCTCGATGAGGGCAGGGTCCTTTTTTTTGTTAACCCATAATTCGGGATCAATTCTCCCCATACAACCAGGATTGGGAGAATCGCAACCTCCTGTTTGGTGGGGTGCAAGAAGGATTTCCGCCCCTTTTAAAGCTGTTATTCTAGCATTTTCGTTAATGTTATTATCATAACAGGTTAAAATACCTACTTTGGCTCCCTGAGGAATATCAAACACGGTATAACTACGGCCGCTTTCCATATGTTCGCTGATGAAACAATGTAATTTGCGGTGAAAAGCCGTTTCGCCATTGGGCATAGCCACAACATAGGTATTATACAGCGTCCCGCTCTCATCGACCTCGATTAAACCGGCCCCTATCGTTATTTGGTATCTTTTGGATAAACCGATCAGGTGCTGCGTTGATACACCGGATGGTACCCGTTCGGATAAACTTTCTATATCTGCTTTGGATAAATTTCTGACATGCCAGTAGCCGGTTATGCACATCTCGGGAAACACAATCAGATCGACTCCCTGTTTTGATGCCGATGTTACATACTCGCTGATGATATTTAAATTATGGCTTTTATCACCCGCTATATGGTTAAATTGTACTGAAGCTGTTTTAATTTTTTTCATATGGTGATTAGCGCAACAAACCCCGGTTAAAAAGTTTCATAATCAGAGTTTTTTGCTAGGTACGTTCTAATGAATTTTCTGGACCAATGTAAATGAGATTTGACGGTATTGTCTGAAAGGCCTAGTTCGACGGCTATTTCTTTATTAGAGAACCCTTGTAATCTTTTAAGATTAAAAACATCTCTTTTCTTAGGAGGTAATTTTGCAGAACCCTTTTCCAGTAATCTGTCATAATCAGATTCTATAGCGGCTCCCTCAGGGTTTTCCCCTTCGTTTTTTGTATGACAAATATATTCATAGTTCCTGATAATTCTTCTCTTGTCGCTTTTAATCATATTAAGAACATGATTTTTAAGGACCTTGAACAGGAATCCTTGAATGGATTTTTCATGATCGAGGCTTTTCCGGTGATGCCATAGTTTTATAAAAACATCCTGAACAGCATCTTCGGCAAGTTCTTTATCTCTCAGATATCGGTAAGCCATTCCATAAACGGACCTTTGATATCTTAGATAAACTTCTTCGAAAACATTCTTATCGCCACTTCGAAGTCCTTGAATGAAATCTTTATTATCTAATGAATGCATAGCAACCTTATGAAGAGCACACTGTTTCTGGGGGTTTTTTATAATATGTAAAAAAAATAACAATAAGTAAAAATTAACTAATATTACTAGCTATAAACCATATATCAGTTAACCATAAAAGTAATTTTAAGGGAGTATTATCTTTTTTATTTTAAATAAAATCAGCGAGATACGCAACATTATTATCGGGTGATGATTTTGAAATTGCCATTCAGAGTGCTTTAAAAAAGCGATTGCCATGAGACCAGATGTTATGCTTTGATAGGGTAACACCATGTTTTACAGAAGACGACAACTTAAGAGCTGGCGGTATGAAGTATAGAAAAAAAATAAAAAAAAATTTTAACCACCTACTTTTTCCCGTTGGCGATGTAGTATAAGAAACACAGAATATTTAGACGAATGATAACAGACAAATGATAATATGAGTTTTGATGACGAACATATTGAAAGTTTCTTTAAAGGAACGGCTTCTGAACAAGAGGTAACGAAAGTACTCGAATGGTTTCAGACCACAGAAGGCCAGGAATACCTCGACCAGCGTTTTGGTGATGATGTTCGGGAGATAGAAAAATTAGAAGAGCTCTTCATTGATCCTCCAAACCCTTCTCAGACCTTTAAACAAATAACGTCTACTATTGAGAAGAGAAATAAACCGTTAAACTTTATTCGAAGGCCCCGCCGCAGATCATCAGCATGGGCTGTAGCTGCAGGATTATCCTTTCTCATCGCCGCTATTTCAGTAACACAATTCTTTCAGGATGCTGATTCCCATCATTCGGAAGAGCCGGTGTCCATGAAGGTTTATACAACCGATCAAAATCAAAAGGTTTTGACTTTATCAGATGGTTCAAAAATTAGGCTGAATAAAGAATCACGTATTGAAATGCCGGAGAGTTTCGAAAATTATGATCGTACAGTGAAGCTGAATGGAGAGGCTTTTTTTGAAATTGCACATAATCCGCAAAAGCCTTTTTTAGTGCATACAGGCAGCGCAGAAGTTCGCGTACTGGGAACTTCCTTTAGTGTAAAAACGAATTCCCCGAAAAACGATATCTATGTAGCCGTCTCCGAGGGAAGGGTTTCATTAGCTTCATCATTTGAAGGCCAGGATGCCCAGAATGAAGTTTTAGAGAAGGATATGATGGGAATATATGATGCCGAAACTCATACAATTACCAGGGAGGAGACGGACATCAATAACTATTTAAGCTGGATGAGCGGTAGAATCATTTTTGATAAGACCCCTTTTCCACAGGTAGCTAAACAGTTAGAGCGCATCTATGACATCGATTGTGAAATAGAAGATGAGGCCATACTTGAAATGAAACTAACATCAAATTTTTCTGAGCTATCCCTGGAAAATGTGCTTAAAGTGATCGCCGAAGGCCTTGAGATACAGTATGAACAAAATGATGATGTGATAACCTGGGCTCTCAAAGGAGATGCCTGAATTAACCGCAACAAATATTTAACAACAACTAAATAATAAATTATGAACTATAAACATGATACAATAATAGGGTGGGGCCTGTGGAGGCTAATAAGAAATACCTTGGGTTTAGGTATGTTATTAACTTTGTTAGGATTCGTCCATTCAGATTTTGCTTTGGGACAAGAACAGAATCTGAATACAGATTTTGTAACGAGTGCCAAGATAGCGGATGATCTGATATCTCTGAAGCTCACTGACGTTCCGATGAATGAAGCTTTAGTAAGACTTGCAAAAGAAGCGAATGTAGGTTTATCCTATAATGCCAATTTGCTTCCTGAGAAAAGCGTTTCTAGAAACTTTGAAAATGTGCATCCTTTTCAGGCTTTCAATGATCTTTTAAGGGAAGTTGGTCTTGAAGCGAACCTTGCATCTAACAGCACATCCCTCATCATTAAAAAAGGTAATGATTATGAGGTAACGGAAGCTGAACAAGTGCAGGAAAATGCTTTTCAGGAAGAAATTAGTGGCGTTATCACCGATGCTGAAATCGGTGATGCTCTGCCAGGGGTAAATATTCAGGTTGAAGGTACCAATATTGGTACAACGACTAACCTGGATGGTGAATACAACATTGAAGTACCGGGACCCAACAGCGTTCTGGTCTTTTCTTATGTAGGATATATATCAGAGGAAATCACAGTGGGAGATCGTGATGTTATTGATGTGGCCCTGGAGGCGGACCTTGCGCGCCTGGATGAAATGATTGTGATTGGTTATGGTTCGGTAGAAAGAAGTGATTTGACCGGTTCCGTACAGCGTATAAATCGTGAGACATTCCAAAATCAAAGCATGACCCAGGTTACCGACATGCTTACAGGTACGATAGCCGGATTTAACGCCAGCCAAAGTACGGGTGCCGCCGGGGGGAGTTCTATGGAAGTCAGGGGGCGAAATTCGCTGACTGCCGGTACAGAACCAATGATTGTACTTGATGGTGTTATATACAATGGCAGTTTGCGGGATATTAACCCGAATGACATTGAGTCGGTTGATATTTTAAAAGATGCCAGTTCGGCGGCCATTTATGGTGCCCGGGCCGCTTCGGGTGTCGTTCTTATTACTACAATGAGAGGTACGGAAGGCAAACCTACCATTAACTTTACTTCCAGAGTAGGACGAACATCGTCAACAACCGACCGTTACGCTCCAAAGACTGGTGATGAATACATTCAGTTTAGACAAGATTACTATAGAAACCAACCTAATTCCTTGCCTTATGAATATTATAGTCACCCCGATAATCTTCCGGAAGGTGTAACTGTTGATGATTGGCGTAATCTTACTACGGGTACTCCGAATGCGGACAATGAAACGGAATGGATGAATCGCATGAACTTTTTTGGAGTTGAACAGGAAGGTTACAGGCAAGGAAGAGAAATAGATTGGTACGGCTTAACGATGCCGGCTGGTATACAGCAGGAAGGCGATCTGAGCATTTCCGGAGGAACAAAAGATGTGCAATATTACTGGTCTCTCGGGTATGTAGATAATGAAGGAATTATTGCCGGTGATCAGTTCTCCGCTCTGCGCTCAAGGCTGAATCTTGATTTTCAGGTTACAGATTGGTTAAGTGCCGGTACAAGCCTGCAGTATTCTGATCGTGATGAAAGCGCCGTGGAAGCCAGTGTAACTCACATGTACCGGGTTAGCCCATTTGGCCGGATGTATAGAGAAGATGGCAGTGTTGAATGGTGGCCTGGAGAGCAAAGAACGGCCCAAAACCCTTTGCAAAATACTTTGGGGCAAGAGCGTTCCAGAAAATTATCTAACCTTTTTGGATCTTTATATGCCGAGGTTGAACTTCCTTTCAATATTACTCACAGGGTTTCATTCCAGCCTCGCGTTGAGAGTATCAGAGATTTAAATTACTGGTCTCCTGAAACCCTTATGGGCGGTAATACTTATACAGGTGGACGTGCTACCCGTGAGGACCATGAATCATTTGAATGGATGGTGGATAATCTGTTAAAATGGAACGGAGAGTTTGGAGCACATCAGTTCGATGTAACGCTGCTTCATTCCGCTGAAGAGTACAGAACCTGGAGTGACACTTTATCAAATAATTCATTTGCTCCGAGCCCGGCTCTTGGATATTCCGGATTAAATTATGGAAACAGTCCTAATACAATAGTTAATGATACTAAAGTGACAGGCGATGCTATGATGGCCAGACTGAATTACACTTTATTGGACAGATACCTATTCACAGCCTCCATAAGAAGAGATGGTTATTCCGCATTTGGTCAGGAGAATCCCAGGGCCACGTTTCCCGCAGGCGCCTTTGCCTGGCGAATTTCCGAAGAAAACTTCTTCAATGTCGATGTGATCAATGATCTTAAATTGAGACTCTCCTGGGGTGTTAACGGTAACCGTGATATCGGAGCTTATGCATCACTGGCGCAACTAGGCTCAAATCAATACTCCGATGGATCGAATATCCATATGGGTGTATTTACAAACTCATTGTCAAACCCTGGATTGATGTGGGAAGAGACTGAATCTATAAATGTAGGCCTGGATATTGGACTGCTTGAAAGCAGGATTGATCTTAGCCTTGATTACTATGACATGACCACCAATAACTTGTTGGTTAATCGTACGCTGCCTATAAGTACCGGGTTTACTAACATTACCGATAATATTGGTGAATTGGCGAATTCCGGCTTTGAAGCGACACTTCGAACGGCAAATTATAACTCGCCGAATTTTAACTGGCGATCCAATATAAACTTCTCCCTTAACCGGAATGAGATCACACAACTCTTTGGAGATATGGGAAATTATATGGTAGCGGGTGAAGAGTATGAAGGAGAGCTTCCTGATTACACCAATGAATGGTTCCCCGGACACGCTGTTGATGCGATATGGGATTATGACAGAATTGGAGTATGGCAGGAAGAAGAAGTTGATGAAGCTGCCGAATACAATCAGGTTCCCGGCGATATTAAAGCTGTGGATTTGAATGATGACGGTACCTATCAGCAATTAGACGATAAACAGTTTATTGGCTATACTGAGCCACGTTATCGTATCGGGTTCAGAAATGAGTTTGATTTCCTGCGTAACTTTTCTGCTTCCGTTTTTATTCGGGCCGACCTTGGCCATAAGCGTGAATTCGATGACGCTGGAGCTGGTGGAGGTTCAACACATGAAAGACAAAGTGTTCCAAATTATTCATACTGGACCAGGGAGAATCGCAATAATGAATTTCCGGCGCTAAGTCATAATACCGCTGGCTATACCGGCGGTATAACTTTTTACCAGAATGCCTCATTTGTGAGAATTCAGGATGCATCCATGTCTTACAACCTGCCGGAATCGATAGTCCAATCTTTGCAAATGCAAAATGCACGTATTTTTGCCTCCGTTCGGAATCTTGCGACCTTTACCGATTGGCCCGGCTGGGATCCGGAATCCCTGAATAGCCCAATGCCGAGAACTTATACCCTTGGGATAAATGTGTCACTTTAAAAGAACTGGAAATACGTTAGTGAACCAAATTGAATTTAAATGAATTAACTATGAAACGAATTATAAAATACCCAATATTTCTAACCATACTTTTTCTGTCCTTAACGTCATGTTCAGAAAATTTCTTACAACCCGAACCGCTTTCGTTTTTCGCGCCTGAGAATGTGTATACAGACAAAGCGGGATTTGAAGCCCAACTGGTAACGTTAAGAAAAAATCTTACTGGAGAACATTCCGGTGGACGAGGCACTGCAAGGATACCTGCACAATGGATCTTTGGTGAAACGCATTTGGCATCAGCCTTTTCGAATTGGAATTTTTTAACTCCCAACCCAACTTCTGATCATTATGACGTTGTCAAAGGAATTGAGGATAAGTACCAATACATAAAAGACGCCAATGTTGTCATATCCAGAATCAATGATATTGAGTGGGATAGTTCAGAGGATAAAGAGCTAATATTAGCAGAGGCCTTATGGCACCGCGCCTATTGGTATACCCGAATGGTAAACTCGTATGGAGATGTTCCGTGGATTGGTGAAGAAGTAACCAGTGCGCGAGTTGATTTCAATACGCATACCCGTAAGGCTATACTTAATAAGATCCAATCCGACATGGAAGATCATGTTATAGGTGTACTTCCTGTAAATGTTGTACCAGGTGCCGTTTCCAATGGCGCTGCCGATCATTTGCTTACCCGAATTGCCATGTCCAATTATGACTGGGATACGGCAATAGCTGCATCTTCGAGGTTAATTGACGGTGGGGATTACGAGCTAATAACAGAACGTTTTGGAGTAGATACAGGCAATCCAACAAAAAATCATATCTGGGATCTGCACCGTCCGGGAAATGTCCATTCCGGTGGCAACACCGAGACCATATTAGCTACGGTTGACCGTTATAGTGATCCTGAAGAAGCGAGAACTTCAGGTAGTTATGCTGCATATTTTTATAGCCCTTCCTGGCACCATTCCCGGGTCCAGGATAGTGAGGGCAGCCAGTGCACCTATCGACCCGACGAAGCTGTGATGGATACATTGCTTGGAGCCGCTCAGTGGGATACTTTAGGACAGGGTGGTGGAAGTAACCTCCCTAACGATTTCTTCCAATATCACGTTTGGGAAGAGGATGGCTACACCTATCAGGATACACCCGATCAAAGAAGACGGGAAGGTAATGGCAACTGGTGGGAAGTAGAGGACATCCTTTGTAATGATCCGAGCTCCGTTGATTACGGCGAACCAGCTGTAAATGGTTCGTGGGTTGATGGGTTGATCCATAATTCATTATCTTCTCCTCCTATATATAAAACATATCATCCTGAAACAGATGGGACCCTTCAAGGAGGCAACGCCGATATGTATATATTTCGGTTAGCTGAAACTTATTTGTTAAGAGCTGAAGCATACTTTTGGAATAATCAACCTGGTCTTGCGGCGGACGATATAAATAAAGTTAGGGTACGTGCTGGTGCTGAGCCGATTGATGCAAATGAAGTAAACATAGATTTCATCTTCGATGAGACTATTCGTGAACTTTTCTTTGAGACACCTCGGCAAAATGATCTTGCGAGAGTCACTTTTTATTTAGCTGAAGAAGGCGTAACCACAGAAGGTTATCCTTCTTATAGTGTTGACAATCTGCATAACAGCAGTTGGGCTCACGACAGAGTAATGAAAAGAAACGAATGGTACGAGCAGTATACTGGAGATTATATAGGAGATGTTACAAAATTGGGAACAACTATCCCTATTGCCGATCAATTTATATACGCTTCAGGTAATTATCCCATCCGTTTTTCTCATCAATGGTTATTTCCCATAGACAGTGATTTCATTGATGCGAATACACAGGGGACTATCAATCAGAACAGGGGATATTTGGGTGCAGACAGGAATCAACCCCCCCTTGAAACGATTGAAGAAAGTACTACTTACTAAATAAAAAAGTAATCTTTATAGATGTGCAGCCTGAATTCCAGGTTGCACATTTGATAATATCAAGGAACAATTGAGATTTACAGAAATGAAGCATATTTACTAAAAATAAGAATGTGGTTGTTTATGACTATCGGAATCTTTAACAGTGCCTTTGCCAGGCTTTTGAGTGATTTAACCGTTTAGAACTGATTCGAACATGGGGCACACCCCCGTTTTTGATGAAAGCTCGCCTCATCTAAAAGGCCCCCTCTCAAAGAGAGGTTTTCTTAACACCTGAAACCCATTGTTATGCGTTCCCGAGAGTCATTAGAATTAAAAATCAGATTTAAGTTTGCCTGACAAGTAATTATTAATATGACATATAAAATTAATCGCAGGAAATTTCTTACTAATACGGCTGTGTCGACAGCGGGGATAATGCTTGGGAGCAATCTTGCAGGATGTTCCTCCACAATGGTTAGAAAGGGAGAATCGGGGCCTTCACCGAATAGCTCCTTTTCTAATCTAATGGAGGAAGTTATGAAATACAGAAAAATCAATTCGCACGGTCACATTCACCTTTCGATTGGCGCTCCGGAAAATCAGGTAGGTTTTATGGACAGGCTTGGAGTTGAGACTTCGGTTATTTCATGGCCAGTCACAAGAGATGGTAGGCCTCCCGATTCATTCCGGGCCCACAATGACAGTGTACTAAGTGCTATGAAGCAATATCCCGGTAGGTTTATCGGACAAATGACTTTGGATGTAACCCATCAGAAAGAATCACTGGAAGAGATAGACCGATGTGTTGATCAGGGAATGGTGGGCCTGAAATTGTATAACCAGGTGAAAATTAACGATCCGTTATTTTATCCGGTAATTGAAAAGTTTATTGATCTCAACATGGTCATCCTTATGCATTGCCATGTGCCAGGCCCTGAATATGATAATCCAACTGTAACAGTACCGGAAGATTTTGTTGATATAGCCGAAAGGTATCCTGAGGCCATGTTCCAAATGGCCCATACGGGCGGGGGAATGGACTGGGAGTACGCATGCAAGGCGCTTAGAGACTCTCCAAATGTTTATGTTGATGTATCCGGCAGTAATAATGAAGAGAATATGGTTAATTTCGCAGTTGAATGTCTGGGTGAGGATAGGGTGCTGTTTGGTTGCGACTTGAACTATTACCCGGGTGTGGGCCATATGTTCTCGGCTAACTTGAGTGAAACACAGAGGAAGAAAATATTCTTTGAAAATTATAATAATATATTAAGGCAGGGAGGTTACCATGTGGCTTGATATGAATGCATATGTGGGACACTGGCCTTTCAGAAAGCTTAATTATAATACCTGTGAGGCCCTGCTTGGCAGGATGGACCAGTTTGGAGTGGATATCTCGGTAATTAGCAACTTGAATGGTATTCTTTACCAAAACACGCAATCAGCTAACGAGGAATTATATGAAACCATACAATCAAAAAGAATGTATGGTAATCGCTTTATTCCTTTCGCGGTCATCAATCCTATATATGCGGGATGGAAACATGACCTTGAAGTATGTAGTAATGAAATGGGTATGAAAGGAATACGATTATATCCTAAATACCATGGCTATGAACTGACAAACCCATCCTGCATAGAACTTGTGGAAATGGCCCGGGATAGGGATTTACCTGTGGCATTTTCGCTCCGAATGGCAGACAGCAGAGCGAGCTCCTGGATGGACTTACAAAGAGGGAGTGAATGGTCGTTGAGGGATATTATTCCCATTATAAGGGAAGTGCCGGATGCAAATTATTTAATCCTGAATATCGTAGGCAGCACAAATCTAAATGATGAAGATGAGAAAATTTTCAAAAAAGCAAATGTTGTAATGGATACTTCCGGCAGAGGTCTTAGATATTTGGGTGATTTAATGGCACGCTATGGAAAAGATAAATTTGCCTTCGGTACACACTCCCCAATTCTGGACTATGTCACAGGAGGGTTGCGTGTTGAATCTTTAAGAGAGGATGAAGCCGATGAAGAGACCAAGGAACTCATACGACATGGGAATGCAGAGAGGTTCCTGAATATATAACTTATTGATATCATATATTTTTCAATAAACTTAATGATCTGTACCGTACACCAATAAAAAAAACATTATGAAGAAGAAATATTCCAGGCGTGACTTTATTAAACAAAATTCACTAGCAGGCGGAGCCTTAATCACCATGGGTGCCTCACCATCATTGTTTGCCAGCGGTGTAAAAAATACCGAAACTCCTGCTATACTTGGTGGAGAGGCTTTGAGAAGCAGCGGCTGGCCAAGCTGGCCGATTTGGAACCAGGAAACGGATGAAGAACGTGTTCTTGAGGTCCTTCGCAGCGGTACCTGGTCACGTTCGCGTACGGTATCCGAATTCGAAGAGAAATGGGCGGAAACCGTCGGGGCTAAACGTTGTTTAACCACGGTAAACGGCACCAATGCCTTGATTTGTTCCCTTGCCAATCTGGATATAGGTTTTGGTGATGAAGTCATTGTTCCTCCCTATACGTTTATATCTACCGTACAGGCTATCCTTATAAATGGGGCCATGCCTGTATTTGTGGATACGGACAGAGAAACCTTTCAGATTGATGCTGAAAAAATTGAAGAGAAGATTACATCCCGTACTAAAGCAATTCTTCCGGTACACATTTATGGCCTGCCGGCTGATATGGTACGCATCATGGAAATTGCGGAGAAACATAATCTCGCTGTGGTTGAGGATGCCTGCCAGGCCTGGCTTGCAGAAATCAATCATCAGCAAGTGGGTACCTTTGGCAATGCTGGCTGCTATAGTTTTCAAAACTCCAAAAATTTACCTATCGGAGAAGGCGGGGCTATTGTGAGCGATGACGAAGAGTTTATGGATAAATGCTATTCTTATCACAACCTTGGTAGTTCATACGGATCAGTCACTAGTGAGCGGCCTGGAAGGGTCATGCTGGGCAGCAAATTGCGTTTAACAGAATATCAAGCCGCCATAGGACTGGCCCAGTTGGAACGGCTGGAGGAGCAGACTCGTACGAGAAGTGAGAATGCAGAGTACCTAAAGTCACAAATCAAGGATATTCCCGGTATTTTGCCTTATAAACTATACGATGGTGTAACCAGGGCCGCTTTCCATCTTTTCCCGTTTAGGTATGACAAAGAACAATTTAAAGGCCTGTCGAGATCGAGCTTTCTTAGGGCACTTCGCGCTGAGGGTATCCCTAACGGGGATGGGTACAATACTTTAAATGATATGCCCTATCTCGACCACGCTTTTAAAACAAAGAACTTTCAAAGGAACTATCCCCAAAGCATGCTCGACTTTGATAATTTCCTAGAAAGAAATCGCTGTCCCGAGAATGACAAGCTGTGTAATGAGGAGGCCGTGAGGCTATCGCAGTGGATGCTTCTGGGAGACAAATCCGACATGGATGATATTGCTATGGGCATTGTAAAAATTTACGATAATGCCGAGAAGATAAAGCAGTCTCTTGACTAAGCCATGCCTCGGAAGTTTAACCCCCGCCGGTATAAACCTGTATGCACGAGAAACTCGAGCGGGGCGAATCATTCAGGACATCCTATCCGTATCCTGTACAGGTTTGGCAACTTGGTGACCAGCCACTGGTAAGTTTAGGTGGTGAACTGGTTGTAGACTATGCCATAGAAGTGAAAAGGATTTTCGGCCAGGATACTTTTGTCCTGGGTTACTCTAACGATGTAATGGCATATATTCCCTCAGCCCGGATACTAATGGAGGGCGGTTATGAAGCAGATGACTCGCAGATTGTATACGGACAGCCGAGTAAATGGGCGCCAAATATTGAAACGGTGATCCTTAATGAAATTATAAAAGTAGCAGGACAAGCCGGAATAGGAAATTTTTGATCAATATGATAAGTTTGACTAACAAAATGATGGAGCAAAGGGGTTGTCAATTAGTTTATAGGCCCCCTTTGCGTTCAGTTTACCACGTACTTTGCGTGAATTAAATGTGGCATAGTTTCACGAAAAGTGCGCTATTTATTTATATTTGAAGTGCTATATAACCACCTCAAAGTCGTTTTTTGGTGAGATCTTTACATTAAATGATTATGGCACTACTTTAAAGGCAATTTTAATCATTTGAAGCAAGTATTTTTTAAAATAATGGGAAAGTCAAAGTCGGAAGTACTTAATATAGTAGCGCCTTGTGCCAAACAAAGTTTTTCTTTAGTTAAAACCGCTGGTATTTTACTGACTGCAGGGTTGATACTAGCAGGACTGAGTGCATGCAGTACGGATGTTACGGAATCAACATCAGGATTAAATACGCTCACTGCTGAGGAAGAGCGTGAAGGATGGGAGCTGGTTTTCAACGGTCAGACCCTGGATGGCTGGCGCGGCGTAAATATGGATGACATACCCGAAGAACACTGGGTCGTGGAGAATGGAATGCTAAAGAAAGTTGCGCGTGACAGCGTATCTACCGATGCGGAAGGCAGACCTCTTCCCGGCGGCGATATTCTTTTGGACCGTACCGTAAATAACTTTGAATTCGCCTTCGAATGGAAAGTCACTTCGGTTGCCAATAGCGGTATCAAGTATAATGTGTTGGAAGAATTAACAGCAGATCAGCGCAGGCCGATTGCGGCGCTCGGTTTTGAATACCAGGTCCTGGACGACCCGGAGTATCCGGATGTGAAAGATAACCCTAGTATGGGTACTTCAGGATTATATGACCTTGTAGATCCTGAGGTTGACGTTCAACTGAACCCGAAAGGGGAATGGAATAGCGGCCGCATAGTTTATGATGGCAATCATGGCGAGCACTGGCTTAACGGTGAACGGGTGCTTACTTTTGAATTAGGTACACCGGAAATGGATGCAGCTCTTGCAGCGAGCAAATGGTCTGATAACGAAGAGTTTGGCATAAGGAATGAGGATTCATTTATTGTCATACAAGATCATAGCTCTGAGGTGTGGTACCGGAACTTAAAATTGAAAGAATTACCGTAAGATCCCAATCAGAGACTTTGACAGGTCTGTGAATTCAAATTCTACGAACGATTATGATATCAGATTCCCCTTTTGTTAAAGTGTTTCTTTTAGTAAACGCGCTTCTTCTTTTCCCCCGGGTAGAATTGGCCTTTAGCCAATCAAAAAACGACATGCCGGAAGTCACCCATATTGAACCCAATAATGAAACAGGGACATCTATGGCAACGGCAGTCGGTGATGTTCCCCTGGCGTTCACAAACCAGGTTTTCCCCTATGATGCCAACGGGAACCTAGTCGGTGAATCAGATGTGACGAGACAGATTGACCAGGTGATAACCCATATTGAGACGACGCTGAGGTCCGCCGGTACAAATATGGGATCGCTCGTGCGCATGAACGTTTATCTGGCTGAGGATGCACTCTCCGAAACCGTACAGGAAAGGCTGGCAGAGCTTCTTCCTGATGATGCGCGCCCTGCCATTACTTTTGTGAGCGGTACACCAACCCGGGCCGGTGTAATGGTTTCCATGGATGCCGTGGCTGTGGCCCCGGTTGCCTCTGTAAACGGAGGGGTCAGCCTTTATCAGGCTGAGAGTTTGCATGGCCTGCAAAAACGTTCTCATGCAGCCGTGCTCCCGCCGGGACGTAAAATATTTTTCTCGGGACAGGCTGAAGTGGCCGATGGACTTTTGGAGGGTACCCGCAAAACGATGCGGGGCCTTTTTTCCACTCTTGCCTATGCCGGGGCAGCAGCCGAAGATGTCGTACACCTAAAGGCATTTATAAATCCCGCTGAGGATGCAGAGGAGGTTGAAGAGATCATTGCCGGCTTCTTCCGTTACGGGAATGTTCCTCCGATTGTCACACTGGAATGGCATTCCGAGAGTTTTCCTACCGAAATCGAAATGATAGCATCGGCTCCCGCCGACCCTCTGGCCAGCGAAACCATCAGTTATTATGCTCCTGTCTGGAAGTCCCAGGCGACAACTTTCAGTAGACTTGTGGATGTACATCAGGGCGGACTTCTTTTCACCTCCGGCCTCTATGGGGATGAGGAGCAGGACGGGGAGGCTCAGGCACGCTCAATTTTTGCAACACTTACCGGCCTGCTCGAAAAGGCGGGATCCGATTACGATCACCTGGTCAAAGGTACGTATTATCCTTCAACGGATGAGGGGCGGATTGGATTTACGGATGTTCGTACCGATTTTTTAAACCCTGAGCGCCCTCCGGCGGCTTCTATGGCTGAGGTTAACGGAACAGGCCGTGCGGGAAGAACAATAAATGTCGATATGATCAGTGTGATTCCCGAATAGGATCTTAGAACTTTTACTCGTATAACTCACAACCCCATTTATAAAAAAGAAAAAATTACTATGCGTAAACCGATTACTCTCTTAATACCAGGCGCAATCATCATTATAGGAGCACTATTCTTCTCGCTTAACCGGGGAGGGGAAGAGACCCTTGGCGCAAGCTGCCTTTCGTTATATGAAAGCATTTCAAAATCTCCCGGTGTCAATTTGGGCGAAACCGATTATGAAACGTATGCTGATCTGAAAATACCTCCTTTGCATCCGGATGAGGCACTGGAAAGATTTGATCTGGAAGAGGGTTTCCGTATCGAAGTGGTGGCCCATGAACCGATGGTAATTGATCCAGTCGCTATGGATATCGATGCAGACGGACGTCTTTGGGTGGTGAACATGCCGTCCTATAACCTGGGGCCTGTGCGTGAAATATTATCAAATACCGGAGAGCGTACCGAAGAGAGGGAAAAAGCGTTACGAGAACAGCTACCGGATGAACCTTTAGGGAGTGTAGTCGTTCTCGAGGATACGGACGGTGACGGAAAGATGGATACCAAAAGGGTTTTTTATGATGGCGTTCATCTTCCCAGGTCTATCAAGGTACTCAAAGATGGCATTCTACTCGGCGAGCCGCCCAATCTATCGTTTATCCAGGATACGAACGGAGACGGCAAGGGAGATACCCGCGAGGTCATTTCTGATGAATACACGACCCCCCGGTCTGTGCAAGGCGGACCGAGCGCTCTGCATTGGTCTATGGATAACTGGATGCATAACGGACGTTTCCCGAGCCTGAGGCGTCTGGATGGAGAGTGGCAAACAAAAGAGATAGGGTCTCTCGGCCAGTTTGGCGTTGCCCAGGATAACTGGGGACGACTTTATTCCTCGAGCAACTCCTGGCCCCTTCAGACTCACTTGGTCCCTTACGGGTACAGTAATCGTCACTTGGAGTTTGATGTAACTGAAGGCCTGGACGTCAGAATTGCACCCAATGAACCGGTGTGGCCAGCCCATGCTTCGGCAGTAAATCGTGGATATCGGGTAGGTGTGGTCACCCGGGAAGACGGGACCCTAAAAATAGGGGCCGGTATTTCCTCAACCGTAATCTATCGTGGCGGCCAGTTCGGGGATGAATATGTCGGCAATGCCTTCACGCCGATAGCAGGGGGCAACCTGATAAAGAGGATGATCATAGACAGCGATCCTGCAGAGATTGAGGCTGAAGCAGAATTTGCCTATGAAGGCGATGAATTCTTAACATCCACAGATGAGCGGTTCCGGCCTGTCAATATTTATAATGCCCCGGATGGGTCTATCTACGTAGTAGATTTGTACAGAGGACTTTATGACTATATGCTTTGGGTGACTGAGTACCTTAAAGAATATACCCTGGAAAACGGCCTGGATGTACCGTCGGGAAAATTCGGCCGTATTTATCGCATTGTGCGGGATGACCGTGAGATCGATTACAATGTTCCGAAATTTAGTCAATTAACCCCTACAGAAGCAGCAGCTTACCTGAAGCATGATAACGGTCAATTGCGCGACCAGGCACAGCAGGTACTGGTCCAATGTTCACCTGAGGGAGTCATCCCGATGCTCGAAGAGATAGTGGCTAACGATTCGGAAGAAGGCTGGACCCGTATTCAGGCCCTGTGGACCCTTGACGGATTTGACCGTTCAACCTACAGCCAGGAAAAGATCAGCAGCACAGCTTTAAACGCGTTGAATGACAGTCATCCGAGGGTACGGTCAGCAGCCATTCGCATTCTTGAACCGGCCCTTGCCGATAATTCGGAAGAGGTACTCGCACGTTTGGAAACGATGACCGAAGAGGAACAGGCACCATATGTACAGCTTCAGCTTCTGGCCTCGCTGGGAGAGTCCGACAGCAGCAAGGCATTGGAGTTGATTGCTGCCATTCTCGACGAACATGCAGAAAGTCCTTATTTCAGGGAGATGGCTTTGACAGGAGTTAATCTTCGCGAAGATGAAATGGCCAACCTGCTGCGAAACGAATATGGATGGAATGACGAACGTGGTGAAGATTATGCAACTTTGCTGACCAGTCTGGCCGAAGCCGGAGAGGAGCCCGCTGAAATAGATCTTTCCCACCTGTCGGAGGCTCACCTCGAATTGTACAATCACGGAAAAGAACGATATGCAATTTGCGCGGTTTGTCACGGTAATGAAGGCCAGGGTATAAGTGGCATGGGTGCTACTCTGGCCGGAAGTGACTGGGTACAGAGTGACCCGGAAGCACTGGGCCGGATTGTACTGCAGGGATTTGACGGCGCCTCCGAGGAAAGGGGAGAGAATATTCCGAACAACATGCCTGGTCATGCATTCCTCTCAGATGAAGATTTGGCCGGAATACTAACTTATATCCGCCAGTCCTGGGGCAACGATGCCTCACCAATAGAACCCGAAGAAATCGCCCGCATCCGGGAAGCAAGCAGCGGCCGCACAGAGTTATGGTCACCTGATGAGCTGCGTGAAGAATTTAATTAATAAAAGGCTTAAAATATTAATTGGATAGGAATTAAAAAGCCTGTTGATCTATATCAACAGGCTTTTTCCGTATACCCTAATGTGAGGATTTGTTATGGGTAAATAAATACATGCTGCGGGTTCGTTATCCTAATCGAGCAGTTAGCGTATAACCCGGTGGCTTTGTGGGTAATCTTGTAAAAGAATGGTAAGTGATTACATAAGAGGCCACCATGGGCATTATTAATCTCATAAATCCACTATTATGAAACTTCTAAGAAGAATTCTCCTCTTAACCGGACTTTATCTCATCATCAACAAACCTCAATGGTTGAAAGAAAACGTATTGCCCTACCTTCGGCAAGGTAAAGACGCGATGAATGAAAAGACCACCGTCTAACAGTGGTCAGAACGATTTCGATAAGCGGGATATAATAAGATCAAGATTTGTCAACTTTTAAAAAGTTGACAAATCTATAGTTTCTCGGGCCAGCCTTCTTGAGTAGCTGTTGAATGGTATTACGATTCAACAGCCTTTGATTTGCTTCCTATCTCTGTTGCTATGAATGTCTTTATATGTTACTACCAGGGGCAAACCGACCAATCAGTGTTACAAGATCAGTAGGATTAAAATTTTCTATTGGCATGTTTTTTATTTAAAATAAATTAAACATTTATAGCAGAATAAGAAATCACCAAAGCTTTAACATTATAATTATAGATATGAATTCTGAAAATTCTAAAAAAGAAAATAATGGGATTACCCGTCGTAAATTTATTGGTAGTTCCACTGCTTTAGTTGGCGGGATGATCTTGCCGGTCGGAGCAAGCGCTTATGTTGCGGGAAGTGATACTTTAAAGGTTGCGCTAATTGGATGTGGTGGTCGTGGTACCGGATCGGTCCGGGATGCCATGCAAGCAGATGGATCAATAGAGCTTGTAGCCATGGCTGATATATTCAGGGACCAGCTTGACAAGTCTTATGAAGGCCTTACGAGGATAGACAATATAAAAGAACGTATAAAAGTTCCTGAAGAGCATAAGTTTGTTGGATTAGATGCTTATAAAAAGGCCATTGAACTTGCCGATGTTGTTTTTTTAGTGACTTCTCCCGCTTTCAGGCCGCTGCATTTCGAGACTGCTGTTAAAGCCGGCAAACATGTCTTTCTGGAAAAGCCTTTATCATCAGATGCTGTTGGGAATCGTAGGATAGTGGCTGCCGGGAAGCTGGCGGAAGAAAAAGGCCTGAGTGCCATGGTAGGTCTTCAAAATCGTTATGCTGTGCGTTACCGGAGACTCGTTGAACATCTCCATGCGGGTGCTATTGGTGATTTAACGTCCATCCGATGCGACTACTTGATCGGTGGGGTCACGCTAATTCCCCGTCAGTCCGGGCAAACGGAAATGGAATATCAGTTGAGGAACTGGCGCCATTTTAACTGGCTTTGGGCTGGTGGGCCTGCGGGATTGACGATACATATGGAGGATATCGCCCACTGGGCTAAAGGTGCTCATCCGGTCCGCGCGAATGGGACCGGCGGCCGTGTAGTTATGAGAGGGCCCGAGCATGGTGATATTTTTGATACCTATGATATTGAGTATGAATATCCGGATGGAACCAGATTGCATAGCAGGACCCGCCTTATTGAAGGCTCCTACTTCGGCAGAGGGATTTATTTCCAAGGTACAAAAGGAACTGCTGATGTTCCTGCCTATAGAGACGCTGACATAATAGATATATCAGGTCGTTCGCTTTGGAGCCATCAGGATACTAATGACCCCAACCCATATCAAACAGAACATGAAGAATTCTTTGCAGCCATTCGAAGCGGTAATCCTGTAAATGATATCAAGTGGGCATCCGAAAGTAATATGACCAGCATTATGGGCCGTATGGCTGCTCATTCCGGTGAGGTTATAGAGTGGGATGATGCTTTTAACTCTGATCTCAACCTGGTCCCTGATAATATAACATTTGGTTCGACACCGGACAAAGTTCCGGGCGAAGATGGGAATTATCCTCATCCAATTCCAGGTTCAGGGAAAAGGGTATTATAGCCGTTTGGGTTGAAATAGTTCAACCGCCTGCATCTTTTCATAAAAAAACCTGTGTTATTGCAACACGGGTTTTTTTATGTTTTATGTATCTGACAAGAGAGTTTTTAATAATAAGGGACGTTCAAAAACCCCCGAATACTTCAATATGGATGAAGTATTCGGGAGTAAAAAAAGCATTTTTGCGAGGGGACAAGAAGACTCCCTCTATAAATCATCATCTTCCGGAGAATAGAAATAGGCGAGTATTTCTTGCAGATTATCCAGAAGGTCTCCATAATGCTGATCCAGTGGTTCTGATGATTCATCCTGATAAATAATCATCAGTTCACTTTCCTCTGAAAATTCAATATCACCGACTTTGTCATCTTTGTAGAACAATTCCAGATCGACGAATGCATTTAATGGGTTTGTAAAAGATACATCATCCATTGACGTCATATCGCCCACTTCAAAGTTTATAGAAATATCTTCGGTCATTTTCAGCTTACCAGAGAGGTTTTTGATATCACCTTCATCGAGTTCACTGTAGTCGCTATGGGCAACTTCCAGGTCAAGTTCAACGCCAAGGGCCAAAGTGTTTTCATTGGATATGTAAAATGATGTAGAGAAGGCCGTATCGGAACTTCTGTCAAGCTGCCAGGAAAAAGTATAAGGAGACGTGTTAACTTCCAGGTCCAGAACGGTAGGGAGGAATGGTTCATCGTTGTCATCGGCATATTGAGCTTCCTTCAGGTTAAGACTAAAAGTAACTTCTTCGTCTTGTTCCAGCTCTGCCTGTAACCTGCCTGGCAGGTATATTTGTTCTCCATCTACATTAGTTAAAACATCGGCGTATTCGCTGACGGTTAAAACCATATCATTCTCCTGGCTGTCTTCTGATGAAGGGAATCTTAGGATGAAGTCATCGGAGGGCCCTTCTTCATTCCAGGTTTCCATTTCACTGTCCCAGTCATAGATACCTTTATTGGCCTCAGTGTCAAAGCGTGGATACTCTTCTGTAAATTCAATATTGAATACGTCTCCTAATTCTACCAATTTTTCTAAAGCCCATACCTCAGCACTAAACTCGTCACCCTGAGCATCCAGAAATGTTGTTAAGGTGCTAATGAATGGACCATTGGTCAGCTCGCTCATTAAATCAAGCGATTCGCCCATGGAGCTTTCAATATTTTCAATATCCTCTTCCACTGTAGTTTCTTCTGGTTCCTGTTCGTGTCCAGGTCCTATCACGCTGTCATCACAGGATAAAGTGAACAGGATTATCATTGTCAAATAAAGTAGTAAATTATAGTTTTTCATGGGTAGGGGTGGTTAGTTCAGAGTTAGTTTTTTGCAGCTTTATGGAACGCCGATGGTAATTTTTGCCATAAAAATATGACCTCGCAGGCGTTGCTAAATTTTCAGATTTAAATGTTACATAAATCTGAAAATCCAGCGTTTTGGGTGATAAACTTAATGATTTTTAATTTTAAATGGCATAATTTTTATTTAAAAGTTATGCGAAAACCCTAAAAAAACAAGGATCAGGGAGCAGTGGTCTTATCATCTGCATGTAGTTACGCCACTTTAAAACAAATATGAAATATTTCACTATCGATAAAGCTTTACTTGGTGTGGGCGCTCTGTTTTTAACAATATCCTGCACCACACTCCAAAGCGGTGGCGGGACCGGTCCGGATGGCACTAAATCGAATGTCCCCGAACATTTCATCACAGCACCTGACTTTAGAATGACAACCATGGATGGTTCAGCTTTTAGGCTTTCTGACCATGAAGGGGAGGTTGTCGTACTTAATATCTGGGCCACTTGGTGCATGCCCTGCCGAAAAGAGATCCCCGACTTCATAGAAATACAGGATGAAATGAGAGACGATGGAGTAATATTTCTCGGGGTATCTATAGATGAAGACGGATGGCACGTTGTTCGCCCGTTTGCCGAAGAGTATAATATTAACTACCCGCTTGTTGTGGATGATGGCAAGATAAATAGGGGCTATGGTCCTTTTCCGGGAATTCCTACCACTTTTGTCATCAATAAGGAAAGGGAGATCGAGTATGTTGCTTCGGGAGCGGTATCCAGTAAAACATTAAAACCCATATTGCAGGAGCTCGCAGACCGGTAAGGCTAACTATCAGGGATCAGCCTCAGCCCTATCATACTCCACCAGCGCCATTCCGGCGGAAGCGTAGGGTCTTAATAGTGATAAGTTACCCAGTATATTTTTAAGCTTTTCTGGTGACTAAATAAACAGGAATTAATCAGGCCTTTTGATATAGCCTCCGGCGATGCTTATGTAAGATTAAAGTAACTCCCGGCCAATTTTCTGTCTGAGCGCCGGCGCCAGAGGATTTGAATTGAATATTTTAACCCTAACGCCGGTGGGTGCGAGTTAAAATTGGCCTTGATTTTTTGTTACTTTTGCATCAAGGCAAAAGTAAAGCGCTATAGAACTCATGAAACCTGAACACTCCCATAAACAACTTTAAACTTCAAAAGTCTGCCCCGGCTGGATAAGCCATCGGGCGGGACGCCCTTGGATAGTGAGATAACCCAGCAAAGATCCTGTCACTGGCAGCTTAAAGAAGATTCTAGTCTTACATTTCTCTGTTATTTTTGCTATCTATAGGCTGTTCTTTGGTTAGAGAAATTTTATGGTTCCGCATCTTCTATAAATCCTTGAATAGTACCTGAAGCCACAGAGCAATCAGGAAACAATTACAGGGGTTGCTATCAATTATTAACAACAAATCTCTGCAATAACATGGAAACAATTAAGCTAGGTTACATAGGTTCAGGGTTTATCGCCCAATTCTTAGCATCCGCTATGAAACAGGTACGACATTGTGAACTTGTTGCTATTTATGACCGGGGCGGTGCAAAAGATCTTGCAAAATATGCGAAAGAAAATAAACTGGGAGATCCCAAACTCTATAGCTCTATTACGGAAATGTGTAAGGAGTGTGATGTAGTGGCCATTTTTACCCCCAACTACACGCGTATTGATATTATGGAGCAGATTTGCAAAGCGGTGAAAGAAGGTGCTTCTCTCAAAGGCGTTATTTGTGAAAAATCTTTGGGCCGTACGATTGCCGAGTCGCAGAAAATGGTTGATTTGGCACGTGATGCGGACCTGCGTACTTCGTATTTTGAGAATCAACTTCATATGAACGTGGTCAACAATGCGCTGGCCCAACTTCGTCCGCAGCAGGAGGCTATGGGGAATATCACGTTAGCCCGAAGCACTGAAGAGCATGCCGGACCTCACAGCCCCTGGTTCTGGGACCCCACCCAGCAAGGGGGAGGGGTTTTATCAGATATGGGTTGTCACAGCATCGCTATCTGCCGTCATATTCTTACACCTCCGGGTAAATCGCCCACTTTTCTTGAACCGGTAGCGATGCAGTGCGATACTTCCTTATTAAAGTGGGGACAACCCAGGTACCGCGAACAGCTTAAGAAAGCCCATGGTGTGGACTATTCCGAAACACCGGCAGAAGATTTCGCAACGGGCATTGTAACGTTCAGAAATCCGGAAACAGGTCAGCTTGTCAAAGGGCAGTTTACCGATTCGTGGATGTACGACAAGCAAGGGCTGCGCCTCTCGATGGACGGCCTCGGCCCCGGTTACGCCATGGAAGTCAATACATTGATCTCCCCTCTTGAGATATTTATCGGAGATGAAGCATCCGCAGATGCCGCTGATGCTGAAACCGCGTTGGAGAAATCAACCTCTTCGCGTGGCCTTTTGGCTGTACAGCCCAATGAAGCCCACCTTTACGGATATGTAAATGAGACCCAGGATGCCATTGATTCCTTTCTGGAAGGTAAGGATGCCTTTCTAAACTGGGAGTATGGCCTGGAAACTACACGATTGGTCCAGGCGGCCTATATGGCTGCCGAACAGAAAAAAACGATCGACTTAACAGACCCCAAAGTAAACCAAGAGCTGGAAAGCTACTCCTCCTTAATCTCACAAGGCAGGGGAGCCGAGATATTGTATTCCTCAACCGTTAATAAGAACGGTTCCTTAAGCTAAACGTTATGTAATCAACAGGCAAAGATTTGCACAGATTGGCCAACTTTTCAAAAATTGGCCAATCTTCATATCAATCGTCCTCAAGCAAAATATTTTTTTCTGATAGATCCTGATAGTGAGCTTCATGATATTTTTTAAAATTAACGCTACCACCAAACCATTTGATGAATCAAACCATGCGATTGCGGGTTGGCATGAATATAAAACACAAGCGCTTGAAAATATTCTTCCTTATTTATCCAGGCCCTTTTAAACGGTGTCTGAAATAAGCCTCCTATCCGGCCGTGTTGTTTATTAAACGCCATCGCATATGATTGAAAGAACTTCCGAAACTGATGGCTGGTTACTTGATGGGCATTTGCTGTGCTAAGATTTGTCAACTTTTGAAAAGTTGACAAATCTGGATTGCACGCAAATCAGGGTTCAGAAACCAGGTTTAATATCAAATACAATCAAATCCGAATTTAGTCATCCCTGATTACAAATAGACACATAGCGGACTAATCCTTGCGATGGTTTGGAAAGTATTTTTAAATGATATAGATCCTACCCCCTCCTTAGTCAATATAAAACAATATCAAAGAGATAACTATATCCTTTATGCGCCATTTTCCCCATTCCCGGCGCATGAGAGGCCATAACAGGGAGCTTATAAATGAGGTAATACCTCACTTTATTAGCCTGATTTATTTCAAATCCTGCTCTTATTTAGGCTAAAATGCCGCTCATTTTCGGCCGGTTCAAAGCTTATCCAGCTCCATAGTATCTCCGTATTTTCTCCATGGTAGCTCCAATTATTTTATGGAGCTACCATGGAGAAAATACGGAGAAGGAATGAAGGAATGTAAGGTTGGTCTCACGGAGCTTAAACTTTAACTCAAAGAAGTACTAAACTAAAGGGTATATTCTCGTTTAGATATGATTTATCTATTTGTTTTTACAATGAATAGCGATAATTATTAAGGAATCCTTTAGAATGGCCTTCGAAACCCACCTAAACCTGTTCAGGTTTTTAGCCCACTCAGTCCATATGCATTAATTTGTAGCCCCATGTTCTTAATACGGATTGCAAGATAAATGGATAGCCGGTTTATTTAGGCCCGCGGTCTTAGGCCAGGTTTAATACATGATGTAAATTGAGGAAAGGCATTTATATAAATGGTCCGTACTTGTGGGAGTGTGCCATTCCAGCATGAAGTTGATGGCGGAGGGTCTCTGTGACAAATTTAAAAGCCAAAGATAGCATCTGTGATTTCACTTTGTTACTTTATTTAAATATTTTGATGAAAATTCAAATAATAAAGGAAGTATATTTTTATTTAACGAAAGCAGACTTAAGTTTAATGAAGGGTATTATAATATTTTTTTTCGTGTTTTTAATGGGTAGCCATTACAACAATGATAAAACCCATGTCAGTGCTCAGGATTTTTCACCTTATACACAAAATATTCCTGATACTGACGAAACTATGGATATGGTGCCTGTACCGGGTGGAACTTTTCTGATGGGCAGTCCTGCAACGGAAGCAGGAAGAGAAGAGGATGAAGGACCACAGCATGAGGTAAATGTTGGGTCTTTCTGGATGGGCAAATTTGAAATAACCTGGGCCCAGTACGACCTCTTTGTCAGGGAAAACATTTCAAATGTAGAAAATGCAGCTCCTGCGCGAGGCGAAGTAAGCATTGAGGCCGATGCTGTATCTTTGCCGACACAGCCTTATATAGACATGAGTTTTGGAATGGGGAGAGATGGTTATCCTGCCATTAATATGACCCAATACGCGGCCATAATGTACGCGAAATGGCTTACAGCTAAAACGGGAAACTTTTACAGGCTACCTACTGAAGCGGAATGGGAATTTGCCTGCCGCGCCGGGAATGAAAGCGCTTACCATTTTGGGGATGACCCCGCAGACCTGGAAACCTATGCCTGGTTCCGCGAGAACAGTGGAAATAGTTACAACGAAATTGGGGAGCTCGAACCCAATCCATTTGGCTTGCATGATATCCATGGAAATGTTGCTGAATGGACAATGGACCAATATAAGGAAGACTATTTTGAGCAACTTGATGGTGATGTTGCTGATAACCCCTGGTTTCGGCCAACAGAGCTTTATCCTCGATCAATAAGAGGTGGTGCATGGACAGATGACCCTGAAGAGTTACGTTGTACCAATCGAAGAGGATCTATGAATAGATGGAAACAACGTGACCCTCAGTTACCTAAAAGCCTCTGGTGGCTTACGGATGCACCTTTTGTAGGTTTCAGACTCGTGAGGCCACAAGAAACGCCATCAAAAGAAGAAATGGAAGAGTATTGGATTGAAGCCATGGAGGATTACTGAACTTGTAGCTGATTGTATAAATTAACTCTAACATAATGGATCTAAAACATGAAAAAGCAATATAACCTTAACAAAAAGGGATTATCCAGACGAGATTTTTTTAGAAATGCCTCAGCGGGAGCCGGAGGCTTATTGCTAAGTACTCTGCCTATCGGAGCAAGTGCCTATGTTGGAGGAAGTGACAAAATAAAAGTAGCACTGATCGGTTGCGGCGGGCGCGGCACCGGTGCCGCTAGTCAGGCATTATCTACAGGTGATGACGTGCAATTGGTAGCCATGGCGGATGCCTTTAAAGACAGGCTTGACGATAGCCTGGAAGCACTCTCCAACAGGTTTGCCGAAACCGATCAATTGAAAGTACCTGAAGAACATAGGTTTGTTGGATTTGATGCCTATAAAAAAGCCATTGCTCTTGCTGATGTCGTTATTCTCAGCACTCCTCCCGGATTCAGGCCGACTCATTTTGAAGCAGCAATAGATGCGGGTAAACATGTCTTCATGGAAAAACCGGTAGCCACCGATGCACCGGGGATAAGGCAGGTCCTGGAAGCGGGTAAAAAGGCGAAACAGAAAAACCTGAATGTTGTTGTGGGCCTGCAGCGCAGATACCAAAACAGCTACCTTGAAGTCATCAAAAGAATAAACCAGGGCGAAGTGGGCAAGATCGTCTCGGGGCAGATATACTGGAACAGTGGTGGAGTATGGGTAAGGCAACGTGAGCCTGAGCAAACAGAGATGGAGTACCAGATGCGTAACTGGTATTATTTTAATTGGTTATGCGGCGATCATATCGTGGAGCAGCATATCCATCAGCTTGACGTTGCCAATTGGTTTACAGGTGAATATCCCGCCACGGCGCAGGGTATGGGGGGGCGTGAAGTAAGAAAGGGTAAAGAATATGGTGAAATATTTGACCACCACTTTGTTGAATATACCTACCCCAGCGGAGCCGTTATCGCCAGTCAGTGCCGGCATCAGCAAGGCTGTATGAACAGAGTATCAGAAGTATTTCAGGGAACAAAAGGGACTATAAATACGGATGGTGGCAATAACGGACTGATGCGTAGCTATACGGGTAATGTTGCCTATGAACATCGTGGGGCAGAAGACCCTAATCCTTATCAGCAAGAACATAACGAGCTTTTTGAAGCCTTGAGAAAAGGCAGGGTCATTAATGATTCTGAGGTTGGGGCTAAAGCTACCCTTACCGCAATCATGGGCCGGATGGCAACTTATTCAGGGAAAGTCATCGAATGGGAAAAAGCATTGAACTCAAATATCAATTTAATTCCAGAGAATTTAAGCTGGGATGCAAACCCACCTTCATTGCCCGATGAAAATGGTTTTTATCCAATACCGACCCCTGGCGTGACGGAAGTTCTGCAAAGCATAACCTACGAAGGGTGACGTGAATAGTAACATCGGTTAATTATTTCTTTAATTAGAAGAGGGGGTATGATGAATGCTAAAAGCATTATAAAAGTGAGCCTGCTATTCGCTATAGCGACTATACCAATAATCGTTACACCAGCAATAGCTCAGGATAAACAGGTCCTGTTTATTGCAGGAGCACCATCTCACGGTTTTGGAAACCATGAACACCTCGGTGGATCAAAACTTCTCGCCCAGACTATTAATGATGCCGATGTAGGCGTGACAGCCCATGTGATTAGTGGATGGCCGGAAAACGAGAATGCGTTTGACCAAATTGACGCAGTTGTAATTTATTCAAATGGCGGAACGAACCATCCGGTAGTGGACCATATAGACGAGTTCCAAAAGGTCATGGACCGTGGTGTTGGTTTAGTAACCCTGCATTATGCTGTTGAGGTACCAAAAGGCGAACCTGGAGATCGGTTTATGGAATGGCAGGGTGGTTATTTCGAAACAGATTGGTCGGTAAATCCTTTCTGGACCGCTCGCATTAATATGCTTCCTGATCATCCGGTGACCAACGGTGTTGAACCATTCGAAATAAATGATGAATGGTACTATCATATGCGGTTTGCTGAAGGCATGAATGGTGTAACTACGATCCTGACGGACTTGCCTCCGCAAGAATCCCTTTCGCGCGATGACGGTCCGCATTCAAATAATCCTTATGTTCGTGAAGCAGTGCTGGAAAATAAAGAACCGCAGCATGTAGCATGGGTTCATGAACGCCCAAATAAAGGGCGTTCATTTGGTTTTACGGGTGGGCATTATCACTGGAACTGGGCTAATGACCAGTTCCGCCGCCTGGTGACAAATGCAATAGTCTGGTCGGCCCACGCGGAGGTGCCCGTATATGGGATTCAATTTGATTCTATCAACGTACTTGAACTTAGCAAATTGACTGACGACCCTGTACCTGATGACTGGGATTATCAGGAAATCCAGGACCGTCTGGATGCTTCTAATTAACTCTTTTGGTTAACCTAACATAATCTTCTTCTCCATGAGCAAAAGAAAGCAGAAAACACCAGCGCAAAACTCTTCAGAAAAGAACATATTAAGCCGGAGGAATTTGCTACGTAATACTGCGGCATGGTCCGCCGCGATGGTTACCGGGATGGCTGTTCCGGGTAAGGTGCTTGCCTCGAAAGGAAGCGCTGGTCCAACAGCGGTGCAGAACGGTCGCATTAAGCAGGTACTCGTTTCCTGGCCATACATGGCTTTTGGACAAGAATGGGACCTTGATCAACTTTGCCAGGCTAGTGTTGGCCTCGGTTGCCAGGGAATAGAATTGGTGGGGCCTGATGAATGGCCGACTATGAAGAAATACGGGCTGACTTGTGCACTCGCGACCAACGGTATGCCTGATCCACCTTTCGAGAAGGGATTGAACAATCCCCGATATCAGGAGGAGGTTATTGCGCGGACCAAAGAACGGATCGAAGCCTGTGCTGAAGCGGGTGTTCCATCCGTCATCGCCTTTACAGGATTTAAGTACAAGGACAATGATAACCCTGGGAATGGTGAAATATCTCTTGAAGAAGGTGCCGATAACACCGTTGAAGGATTGAAAATATTAGCCAGGCATGCTGAAGAGCACGGTGTTACGATTTGCATGGAACACCTTAATTCAAGGGTAGAAGGAGATAATGATAGAGGGCACCCGGGCTATCAGGGCGATCATATTGATTATTGTGCCGATATTATTCGCAGGGTAGGTTCACCGCGTGTAAAATTACTTTTTGATCTCTACCACGTTCAGATAATGGATGGTGATATCATTTCGCGTATAAAGGAATACGGTACGGACCTGATTGGCCATATTCACACAGCCGGAATACCCGGCCGAGCCGAATTGAGCGATAAGCAGGAGCTTTATTATCCTGCGGTTATGCAGGCTTTACTGGATATTGGTTATGAAGGGTATGTGGGCCAGGAATTCATTCCGACAATAGATCCCATGACGGGTTTGCAACATGCCGTATCCCTCTGTGATATTTAATATATAAACATTCTTACTGCTACAAACCCGACTTATTTGACCCGGCAGTAGAACATTAAAGCCGGTTATCGATATCAACTTAATGTTGGTAGTAGATGGCCGTTGATGTTTACGAATAACTTCAATGGCCTCTAATGCCGTTAAGTTTGCTGTTCCGGCCATTCCGTTTCAATTCCCTGCGAACGTACAAAATTCTGAAACTCTTCGAGAAACTGCTGGTCCTCCCGAACGGCACGCGGAATAATTTTCTTATCAAGTGAATAGGCGGCTAACATGCCTACTGATTCACCAATGGTCCATTCTACAGGATGTAACCGGTAACAGCCGTTGGTGATATGGGTTGTGCCTATGTTTTTATTAGCAGGAAGCAGGTTTTTCATACGCTTTGGAATAAGTGATCCCAGGGGTATTTGAAAGGGTAATGAACTAAAATCTATATAATTTTCACCCCCACTGCTGGGGTGAAGATCAATATGATAATAACCCGTACCAACACTGTCATAAAAATTAGCTGCGGTATTGCCAGATTCCTTGCCTGTAACCATACCACGATTCTCCGCGCCAACATGTTCTTCTAAAACGGTAAATAAAGCTTTAATTCGCCGTGATTCCCGAACATATGGATATTTAGCCAATCCATCCTCTGTCCCCATAATATCACCACGAAGACGCAAGCCAGGCCAGCCATGTCCGCCATCAGGGCGAGGTACTTCAGTTTGCAACCAATAGAAAAGGGACAGGCTCAGTTGTTTCGCGCGCTCAACATTCCTTTTGAATTCATCATCACTTACATCAACTAAATTGCCGAGTAAGTAATCGTTTTGCGGCCAATTAACAATGGTAATGTCACCAGGGTAAGAACCAAGCTGAAAGTTATTCTTGTTAATGATACGCCGGTAATTCCATAAGTTAAGGGAGTCCCCGGTTTGGATGCCTTCCGGATGGAAGCCCAGGGCCTTTGGTTCCAGGGTTGAAGGATTAGAGTAGCTAAGTTGAAGTAGTTTTCCGGGCCAGGGTATTCTCATTTCAGGTTCAAAATCGCGCCAAAAATCATACTCACGAGGTTTATCAATGGTGTTATCTGTTCCCCGAATGTAATCCATGGCGAAACAAACCGTATACGCCTGATGATTATTAGGATTACCTTCTTCAGGAGCATGTAATTCCCCTGTTTCATGTTTTGATTCCGAACCGACAACATATTCCGTACCTGTCAGGGGGAGTAAGTCTCCTAATTCTGTAGCATCAATGAAATAGGATGCCGAAAGCGTGGTTTCTTTATTACTGCGATTACTTACCGCTTTTATAGAATTAACTTCATCTTCTGCCACATTGGCTCCGGTGATCTTATGTTCTAATAACAGGGTTAATTTGCCTGAACTCAAATAGGGGGCCAGCATCCCCTGCAGTACGGCTAAAGCTACTCTGGGTTCATGACATAAACGTGATACAGCACCATCGCCAGGGTTCAGGTGCTTACGCTCTTTGGCTTCATCCGTAAGCGGATAGTTTTGGATGTAATATTGACGTATACCATTGCGTAAATCCCGGTACAGTTGAGTACTTCCATGAGTCTCTATCCAATAATGTTCATCAGGGGGAACACCCTGCTGTGTGAGCTGTCCACCTATCCAGTCGGTTTCTTCTGTCAGAATAACATTTAAGCCATTCCGTAAAGCTGATAGTGCTGCAGCACAACCGCCTAAGCCGCCGCCAGCGATAACAATATCTGCAGTAAGCTCTTTTAACCCTTCTCTGGTGATGTTGTGTTCAGTTTTTTCAGGCACCGCCTTTAAAAAGTTAAACCCTGATACAGAGGTAATAACAGCACTGTTAAAAGCTAATAATTCAAGAAAGTTTTTTCGGTTCATACAATTAGAAGGATTTTAAAGTTTATCTGGCTTGAACATTCAGAAGCAGGAGGCCTAAGCAAGCTCAGGCTTTTAATCTGAAAGCTTCGTTCAGTATTTTTAAGTTCTTAGTAGTTCATTATTTATTAAGAGTTAGTTTATAATATTAAAAAAAATGATAAGATTATAAAATAAAGCTATAAGATGATTCAAAACTAATATTGTACTTCTATCCTGGGGTCATCCTGCTTTTGCATGTTTGCGAACCCGGACCATAAGTGGTTCGCCGTGATGATCAATTAACATCAGCACGCGATAGAACTTCTTTCTTTCGGAATATGTTGTCCTAACTAACAGGATATATAATTTGGGCGTCCATGAAAAATACTCAGGCTATTTTAATCGCTGATAAGTTCGAGATTATTCCCACCGCAAAGCGTGTGAGGATATTTTATAATAACAAAGTCATAGCAGACAGCTCTAATGCCGTGCTTTTAAGAGAACAAGATCATGTGCCGATATATTACTTTCCACGGGAAGACGTTCGCCATGAATTTCTCGAACAAACTGACCATCGGTCGCGATGCCCTCATAAGGGAGAAGCTTCTTACTGGACGGTTAGGGTGGGTAAAAAAAATTCTGAAGATGCTGCCTGGGCATACCTTGACCCTGCCGGGAATGCGGATATGCTTTCAGACTATCTTGCTTTTTACTGGAGCAAGATGGATGCATGGTTTGAAGAGGATGAAAAGGTTGATGTGCATGCGCGTGATCCTTATCATAGGATTGATATTCTAAAAAGTTCACGTCATATTAAGGTCGTTATCCAGGGGGAAGTTATCGCAGAAACGAAACGTCCGACATTACTTTTCGAAACAAAGCTACCGGTTCGTTATTACATTCCCAGATTAGACGTTGATTTCAGTTTTCTCGAGCCAGGTTCCATTAAAACCCATTGCCCGTATAAGGGAGAAGCAAAATATTACAGCGTTCGGGCAGGAGACAAATTACTGGCTAACTTAATTTGGACTTACCCTTATGCAAAAACCGAGGCTCTGGCTGTTGCCGATCAGCTTTGCTTCTATCAGGAAAAAACCGATGAATTTACCGTTTCAGAAGATTAAAGACCAATAAGTATAAATTAACAGGACGGTCTTTGAAGGCCGTACGGTATAATCAAAAAGTTTTTTAAAAAAAGCCTGCCATACAACGTATGACAGGCTTTGGGGTATACTAATTTATAAAGGCTAAGTTTTAGTTGCCTTCTGGTTGATCTTCAGGTGGTGCTTGTTGGGCCGGTGGCGCCGGCATCGATTCTTGCATCATCTGTTGCGCTCTTTGCTGAAGCTGCTGATCTTGCTGGATAGCCATATTTAGTTCCTGAAATCTATCCATTTCCATTCCTTCCTCTTCAACAGCACTAGCCAGTTGGCCTTCCATTTGCTGCCCTATTTCATCGATTGACTCGGACGCTTTATCAAACTTGTCCATTTCTTCGGAATCCACATCAATTTCCTCAGGAGATTGTCCCATCTGAAGTGCCTGTGCGATTTGGTTAAACGTTTGCACATCAATACCTTCATCTTCAACAACAACCATCATTTCCTGTTGAGCTTCAGCCTGAACGGCTTGCGCTTGCATGGACACATCTATGAATAACTGAAGTTCTTCATCAGAAACATCGACCTCAATAGCCGGTTGCTGCATTTGGCTTTGCATGTCCTCGTTTTGCATATCCTCCTGTGGGGATACGTCATCTGCAGTTGAGTCATTATTACAACCGACGAATGAATAAGCCATCAAAGTAAAAGCTAAAATATATTTTATCATATTAGTTATTTGTTTTTTAAAATTATTTAGAATTATCCTTCCAATAAACGAAGGCAAAAAATCTTCTATCCTGCTGTACTCAATTTTGCAGAATTATAGTCTTTTAATTACAAACCTTTAACGCATTAACGAAGGCAGGAATATAATATTTTTTTATCACATTACCCGATTATTTGCATTTAGAGTGCTTAACTTTTTGGGCATAAAATATGTTAACTTTGAGAAATGAAAAAGGTTAGGTTGGGTTTATTAATTTAACCTTAAATATTGTTTATCATGCAGAGTGACCAATTATGTTCGCTCCTGTTCATTGTATAACTAATTTCTAATGAAATATTATCTTCTTTTTTTGTTCCCTCTTTTCATTTTTGTGACCTCAGGCTGTGCATCAGGGGATGCGCCTCAAGGCCTCGGTATTAATGTTGACAATATGGATACGACGGTTAATCCTCAGGATAATTTTTACCGCTATATGAACGGAATGTGGTTAGAAAAAACAGAAATCCCCTCAGATCGGTCACGATGGGGCAGCTTTGACGAGTTGGTGGAATTATCTGAGCAGCACGTGCTGGAATTTATTCAGGAAATGGCTGAACAGGATGCCGAAGAAGATAGCGAAGCCCAGAAAATGGGTGATCTTTATCTTTCTTTTATGGACACCGTACGCATAAACAAGCTGGGTATAACTCCTTTGGAGTCTGAACTGGAGCGTATCAATGCCATTCAAGATCATGATGATCTTCTCTTGTTCTGGGGTGAAGTACAGCAATATCGTTATGGCAGTCCTATTTCGCTGTACGTGACCCAAGATCAGATGCAATCCGATCAATATATCACCTATGCGTCACAATCCGGTTTGGGGTTACCCGATCGGGAATACTACCTGAGTGAAGATGACCAAAGCCAGGAACTCATCAATCAGTACAAAAATATGATCGCTGAATTCTGGGACCTTGCCGGCTGGGAGAATGGTGAGCAGGCCGCTGAAAATGTGCTATCGGTAGAACGGACAATCGCCGAATCCCACTGGACGCGCGTACAGAACCGTGACCGCCAGGCTACCTATAATAAAAAGGCTCTTTCCGAATTAACGGAATTAACACCGGGTATTGATTGGACAGAATTTATCGATGCGGCCGGTTTTGAAAGCATCGATGAAATAGTGGTTCGTCAGCCCACTTATCTCAGCTCTTTTGCTGATTATTTTAATGACATTGATATTGATGACTGGAAACAATATCTGCATTTTCATTTGATCAGGAGCAATGCTTCATACCTGAGCAGCGAATTCGATGAAACTGCGTTTAATTTCTACGGGCGCATACTGAGTGGCCAGAAAGAGCAACGCAGCCGTGAAAAACGTGGGGTTTCCACAGTCGAAGGCTCGCTTGGCTTTTTAGTTGGACAAGAATATGTTAACCGCCACTTCCCACAGGAAGCCAATGATCGTATGGATGAGATGATTGATAACCTTACGATCGCTTTTGAACAGTCCATCAACGAACTGGAATGGATGGGTGATGATACAAAGAAGGAGGCCCTGAATAAGCTATCCAACTTCAAGGCAAAAATAGGCCAACCTGAAGTATGGCGTGATTATGACTGTGTAAGTATTGAAGATGATGATCTTATCGGGAACAAGCGCCGGTCAGCCCTATGCGAATATGAACGCAATATTGGCCGCCTGGGTGAAGAGGTAGACCGCGACGAATGGGGAATGACGCCACAAACCGTGAATGCCTATTATCACCCTACATTAAATGAAGTTGTATTCCCCGCCGCTATATTACAGCCACCGTTTTTTGATGTGGATGCCGATGACGCCGTTAATTACGGGGGCATTGGAGCTGTAATCGGTCATGAAATCAGCCATGGATTTGATGATCAGGGACGACGGTCTGATGGTGAAGGCAACCTGCGTGACTGGTGGACTGAAGAGGATGAAGAACAATTCAACGCACGTGCTGAGAAGATGGTTGAACAATACAGTGCCTTCAATCCTATAGACGATATGTTCATAAACGGGTCTCTCGGCCTGGGTGAGAACATAGCCGATCTGGGAGGGCTGAACGTTGCCTACCGTGCTTACCAAAATTCTCTGGACGGACGAGAGGCACCGGTTATAGAAGGCTTTACCGGTGATCAGCGTTTCTTCATGGGTTGGGGACAAGTCTGGCGAACCAAATTTCGTGATGAAGCTCTTCGCCACCAGATAATGACAGGTCCACATGCCCCCGGCAAATACCGTGCGCTTGGGCCCGTCTCCAACATGCCGGAATTCTACGAAGCCTTCGACGTACAACCCGCCGATTCAATGTATCGGGATGAGGATGTGCGAGTGAAGATCTGGTAGTGGCACAAGATTTAGATTTGACAAAACGTTTATTGATAACCAATCCATAATGCTACAACAAGGGCAACGGAACAAAGGACCAGCAATTTCATCAATAAAGGGAATATAAAACGGAACCATTTATCGTAGGGTATCCCTGCCAGCCCGAGAATACCCATTAGTACAGGGTTGGTGGGAACAATCATATTCATCAGCCCGTCTCCGAATTGAAAAGCAAGTACTGAGATCTGCCTGGATATACCGGCAAGATCTCCGATGGGAGCCATCAGAGGCATGGTCACAAAGGCCTGACCGCTTCCCGATGGAATAAAAAGGTTTAGGATGCTTTGGATGATAAGCATACCTATGGCCGCAAGTTCGGCCCCGGCAAAAGACAGCGGTGTGGCCAGCGTATGGATCATGGTGTGTAATATTTCCCCATCTTCCAAAAGCAAAGCAATTGAGCGGGCAAAGCCGATTAGCAAAGCCGTGCTTGTAATTGTCCTTGTTCATTGACCTTCGTTTGAAACTCTCCGGATGGTATGAGCCATGTCA
>JBBDMV010000168.1:0-5999 GCA_040878115.1 Balneolales bacterium | reverse complement strand
TGTCCTTGTTCATTGACCTTCGTTTGAAACTCTCCGGATGGTATGAGCCATGTCATTATCAGTGCGACCACCATGAGGCCGAACATCAGGACAAAAGTATGCGGTATCTTGAATTTTAAAGCATGTAAGTTATTTAAATGAAGGATTGAGTATAATCATTAAATCAGACATTAGCATATTACAATCCCCTATCTGATGCAGCATTACAATGGGGATGTTGCATCCGCATATATACTGATGCACCCCTGGAGGACCAGTATCAGTATATAATTAGTAAAGGTTACAACATTGTGGTGCTATCGGCGGAAGATGAAATCAAAGCATTAACCACAAAAGCTATAGTCAGAGAGTTTGTTATAAAATTTTCTTTCTAGTACACCCAGTACATTTTATAAAATCGCTTCCATCATTTTTTATGTATTTGTGTTCGTCAATATTATCGTATTATAAAAGCGCTTTTATGTATCATTGTTTAATGCAATGTGAAATTATTATATATATGCAGAATATTGTGACAATAAATTCATTTTAGTTTCCTTAATATTGTTTAGTTTAATTATAAAAAATATCTTTTATGATTAAGAATAATGCCTAAAAAATCTTATCTTATTCATCTGATATTATTGAATGACTAACCAACCCTGCCTTTTCGATTAATTTTATGGAGTATAAAGTTTTACCCACTCCCCCTTAATTGAGTATCACAGATATTGACTCTATTGAATTTTCCAGGTACCTGGAACGTGATAACGTATTGCCAAAAAAACAAATTCAGAAAACTTTATATTCTACTATTAAATGTTATTTAAGTATTTAGAAAAGAAACAGTCCGACATTAAAACCGAAGTATTATCAGGCCTTACCGTATCTCTGGCTTTGGTGCCTGAGGCGGTAGCCTTTTCATTGATCGCCGACGTGAGTCCGCTCGTTGGCCTGTACAGCGCCTTCATTATCGGATTGATCACCGCCATTATGGGCGGCAGGCCGGGGATGATCTCAGGGGCAACCGGTGCTATCGCTGTTGTCATTGTTAGCTTGGTAGCCATGCACGGTGTAGAATATTTGTTTGCCGCCGTAGTTTTGATGGGGTTGATTCAGCTAACAATTGGTTTTTTGAAGCTCGGGAAGCTGATCCGGTTGGTTCCACATCCCGTAGTATTTGGCTTCGTAAATGGTCTTGCCATCCTGATCCTTCTCTCTCAACTTAATGAATTTAAAACTTTTGACGCGTCGGGCGCAGCTACATGGTTAACCGGACAATCTTTGTATTTAATGACCACTCTGGTTATTGCGACTATGGTCATTATTTATTTCTTGCCTAAGATCACCAAATCAGTGCCCCCTTCACTTGCAGCCATTGTCGCTGTATCAGGAGTGGCTATTTTTTTCGGCCTCCCTACAAGAACAGTAGGGGATATCGCTTCCATTTCAGGCGGGCTCCCTTCGTTTCATCTCCCCATGGTGCCGCTTAACTTTGAAACATTATCCATCGTATTTCCCTATGCCTTTATCATGGCCATGATCGGTTTAATCGAAAGCCTGCTTACCCTTACGGTAGTTGATGAGATGACGGAAACCCGGGGCAGCGGCAATAAAGAATGTGTGGCCCAGGGTACGGCCAACCTGGTAACAGGCTTCTTCGGCGGCATGGGCGGTTGTGCCATGATCGGCCAAAGTATCATCAATGTAAGTTCTGGTGGCAGAAGCCGGGTTTCCGGTGTTGTTGCCGCGCTTGCTTTGATTACCTTCATACTTTTCGGTGCTTCTTTGATAGAGCAGGTACCTATGGCGGCCCTGGTAGGGCTTATGTTTATGGTGGCTATAGGTACGTTTGAATGGGCAAGCCTTAAGATATTCCGTAAAGTGCCCCCAACCGATGTTGTAGTGATGTTGATGGTGATGGTCGTGACCGTGGTATTCCACAACCTGGCCGTTGCAGTGCTGATCGGTGTAGTGATATCAGCCTTGGCTTTTGCTTGGGAAAACTCCAGGATGATCCGTGCCAGGAAGCATATCGATGAGTTTGGCGACAAGCATTACCAGATCTACGGACCCTTGTTCTTCGGTTCAGCGACTACTTTCCAGGAGAAGTTTGATGTATTGAACGACCCTGAGCGCGTGATTATCGACTTTGAAGAATCACGGGTTGTTGATCACTCTGGCCTTGATGCTTTGAACAAGATAACAGAGCGTTACGCCAAGATGGGTAAAAAAGTAAGCCTTATAAACCTGACCAACGACAGCAAACGCTTATTGAACAACGCGGATAACCTCGTCGTGCTGGATTACGACAGAGAAACGAGGGAGCCTGAAGAAAAAGAAGTCGCGTTAAGCTGAAAGTATCAGTCCCTACGCTTCGGCAAGCATCCACGCTTGCCGACATTCATCGGGCACAAAGATATGCAGCCAAATACTATAGCAAGGAAAACCCTGTAGAGGCGAATCACTGCAAAATGGTTATTTCTTTTTAGATATTGGCGGAGATGGCCCAGCAGATGAGAGGAGTGGCTATTAAATGGATTCTGGAAGAGATAAAAAGCCTGCACCCGGGTGATAGACTGGAAGGTGACACGACTTTGATAATAAAAAGTTGGACCAATTCCCCTCTCACCGGTCAAAAAAATGGGTCTTGCCCTCCACCGCATACATGCTTGAAGCCATCCTCACGCTTTCCAGGCCGAAACGGTTGTTGATCATGTCGATGCCATGGTATAGCTTCCGGCCGTGTTCGTCTTCCTGGAAAAACAGCTCCTGTTGCATGGCGTAGCTTATTTTTACCGTATTGAGGCCAATCCCCCGGATGGCCATTCCTTCTCCCAGGAATTTGATGATCAGGGGCATGGCCGCGTCGTAACAGCAAGGGAGGATGTAGCTGTCCAGGTTGGTAAAGCCCGGGGTGGTGAATAGTACATTGACGCCCTTCCAGCCCGCATCCTGAAAGCGGATATACATGCGGAATATCCGTGACCGGCAACCATATCCCCGCATCCGGTAGCACAATTGGCTGACCGCCCTGGTGATTTCCCCCTTCACCCGCTGTGGGTCTTTGGTCCAGTCGGAAAACGTGTGCATGTAGGTGATCTCGTCGGGCGTATGGGCCGGCTCGATGACCTTCGCTCTGTCTTTGCCGGTAGCGGTCTCGAACAACATCTTGCCAAAATAAGCGCCGAACAGCTTTTCGAAAGGGGCGGGGCCTCGTTTTAAGGCATCCTGGATGGTTTTAATACCTGCTTGCTGCAATTTGGCGTATCTTCGGTTTCCTATTCCCCACACTTCGTGGAGGGGCAGGGGATAGATGATTTCTGCAGCTTGCTCTTCATTCAGGACCAAGGTCAGGCCATTGGGTTTTTTGAAATCAGATGCCAGTTTAGAGTAAGTTTTGCTGTAAGATATCCCAGCTGAACAGATTAACCCAACTTTATTATAAATATCATTTTTAAGTTGGCTGCACATCTTGGTGATTTCACGTTCGCTTCGATTGATCATGAAGGAAATGTCCAGGAAGAATTCGTCCATGGAGTATCCTTCCACATCGGGAGAATAATCATCTAGTATAGCTCGAATTTGGCGGCTGATGGCCTGGTATTTGGAGTAATGGACCTGAAGGAATATGATATAGGGGCAAATTTTTACAGCCTCGTATGCGCTCATGGCCGTTTTTATGCCAAGTTTTCTGGCTTCATAGCTGGATGTAGCTACAATGCCGCGTGGTGTGCCATTTTCCTTCCTCCATCCTCCCACAATTACCGGAAGACCAAACAGCTTGTAGGAAACCTGTTCCACCTGGGCATAGAAACAGTTCATGTCCAGATGCAGATAAAGCCGCTTTTTCTTACCGGAGTGCTGCTGGTCGGCGGCCACCGTACTGTACAGGGTGATGCGGTGAACATTCCTGTTTACATCGTAACTCCCGAGATTATTTTTTTGAAAACTTCCATGCATTCTTAAATGTATTACATATATTGCACATATACTAAGCGTACAAATCAAATTCCTTATGCAACAGAATAAATTTCAAAAGATTAATGTCACCGCCTTGTTCTCAAACTTTAAGATGCAGGGAGTTAGCCGAAGAATTACTCCAGTGACATTCCAGCTGAAGTCGGGTGAAAAGTTTGAGGTCTCCGAAATCAGGCGCAGCTATGTGGAGCATGTAGGGGATACCCAACATGTTCATTTCGTGGTGCATACTAAACAGGGCCGTTACTTTGACATTGTCTACGACAGCAAGAAGATGGGCTGGACTCTGGTGCTGGAACTGGACGACGGGTTTATGACGGATGATTAACACAAAGGATGCAAAGAAATACAAGGAAGTGATGTCTAAGTATTTTATCCCAAAACTGAAGCGAATAAAAATTTATAAGATACGCATATGCGAGATGAATTCGCTTTTACTGTTAATGTTATAGAGAGCCAGCACCAATAATGTTAATCCAATAACTATCAGGCCTATATGTACATAAACAAGAAACCTGCCCTTGTTCATGCGCCGATTAACCATACGTCCCAGAGCAATGGCTAAAATTACTACGGGCAATGATGCGAGGTAAAAGTGATTAACTTCTGAAGTCCACAAACCAGCCCACCAATAGCCATACATAACCAGTATGCTGGCGGGGAGAAAGTATCCCTGCAAAGTGGCCCGGAAGTGTTTGGGAGACCATCTTCTGAGACTGCCGTACAACACAAGCGGCGGCCCGTTCATGCCGTAAGCCCCTCCCAGTACTCCCGCGCTGAAGCCGAAAAACCATGTCCACCGCTCAACTTTTAATTCGTGGTGTTGTTTGTACGTCAGGGAAAACACCGAAAAGGCAATGATTACAATAGCGAGAACAGTTATGACAACGGGTTCGAGTAATTGCGTTAGAAGGAACAAACCAAATGGAATGCCAAACAGGGTTGAAAATACTAACCATCCGGCACTACGGAAGTGGATATCATGCCAGTCTTGCACGACTATGATCCCTGCTACCGTGATGGATACAAGAGCCGCTACAGGCGCCGCAACCTCAACGGACATGAAGAGGGCAAGCAAGGGCACCGCTATCAGTGCTTCACCAAAACCGAAAGCAGAGCGGACCAGTGTGGCAAAGAAAAGTATGGTTACTACCTGGATTGTAATCAAATCCACAACACTATTGATACTTCAAGCATTTTTATTTGGGCCATCGGGCAGTTCGCACATCATTTACGGCAATAATTATACAGAACATCAAGCGGTATTACAAGCCTGGCGCAAGCCATTTTCCATACCCGAAGCATAATGAAGGAGGAAACCACAACCATACTATTAAGGCCATTCACCCATAAATGGAAACTATCCACTCTTTCTGGTTGCGTGTTTCAAAATCCACATGGTATGCTCGCTATTTGAATCTTGCCATTCAGAGATTAACTGTTTAGCAGCATTGGGATTAACCTTGAGGTAATCAGTAATATGGTTGGCTACTGATTTTTTTACAAAATGGACCGGATCTTCTTTTAAGATCTCAAGTATATTAAAAACCTGTACGGGATTTTCTATGAACAGGTCAAGTTTTGTTGCCCAGGGCAACCTTGGCCTTAATCCTTCAGAAGCAAGCCTGCGTAAGTGAAAATTATCGGATCCAGCCCAGCTTTTCATTTGCCTAAGTGTTTGGTCCGGATATTTTCTGATAAAAGGGCGAATGGCATATTCTCCTGTATTTCTTTTTGTAATCTCTTCTATAGCTGTTATGGATTCGAAAAAATAGTCGGTGCCGTATTTTTCAACATATTTAGCGATGGGCATAATCCAGTAAAAATTAGTAAACATGCCTGTTTCTTCTTCATTCTCAGGGCCCAGTATTTGAAGTAATGTTTCTATAGATTGTTTATAGCCGCCCGCAAGGCATATTTTTAGTTGATCGGCAAATAATTCTACCCGGTGTTTCAAGGGCTTATTTGAACAACCGGTTGAAACTGGATATTCCGGTGATACTGACCCCCCATTCCGGTGATGTTGACCCCCTAGTGGT
>JBBDMV010000167.1:0-10089 GCA_040878115.1 Balneolales bacterium | reverse complement strand
TCTGGTTGGTTTGTCAAATATTGTTTTCATTTTCTGCTCAATTTCATTGCTTTACAAGCTGCCGTTCCTATAAGTTGTTCTATTGCCACACTTAATTATAGATTTCGCTTGTTGCTTTCCATCGCAATGAACTCGGGCAAATAATTGGGAGTACACCCTTTTGATACCATTTCACCTTTATAAAGACCTGTTTTCTCGCCAAGAGCAACACACCGATTTCGATACTTCTTTTCATAAACTCCAATCCAGCCTGCGGTGAAATTCATAGCCCATTGAACTTCAGGCTCTTCCATGGCAATACTGGTCTCAATTGCTGAAAGTAAGTCGAGCGTATTTTCTGGGGGCGTCTGTCCTGTCCATCTTAATCTTGCTTGATAGTACCAATAAGTGCGTCTTTGAAGTGAAAAAGGACTATTTTCCCAAGATTGAATCAGTATAATTGTCTTTTTGTCCTTAGTAAGCTGATTGGCCATTAGCCAATCCATTAACTGATTTCGCTCATCGAATGGATGAGTCTGCATATCCTTATCAAGCTTATTAATCAAATCTTGGGAAAGAAGCTTTTTATCCATAATCAAGATGGCCAATTGCCTGGGCAAAAACCTCTCGGTTGACCATAGTTCCATAGCCAATTCGTGATCCTTTTTGACGTCCTTAGCAATTTTCCGTAAGTCCCCTAGCTTTGTTTTAGTATTGATTTGAGCCGAGATGTTTTCTGCTTGTGAAGAGAGTTTCATATCAATTTTTTGTTGTCGTGACAAATAAATAATTCTGACCTCAAATAATCGTCTGCTTACTCTGTTTTTGTCTGTTCGGGAAAATATTTCTTTGTGTTTGCTTCGATAGTATTTTTCAGCTTAGCCAAATTCGTTTCCTCTTGTTTTTTGAGAGAACCGCTCATAAATACCATCAGTGATTTAGCAAATATTCCATTTCCTTTAACAGTAGTACTTGAACTAACTTTTGTTTTTTCACCGATGGCGGTCATTTTAACACTATATTCAATATTCATGAAGTCAGTTTCAGACAATGACCCCATTGATTCGATAATTTAATGGCGGTAATTGTCCGGTCTTAGGGTTGCTTGTAACATTGGCATATCACCAACGCTATTGAGGTTATCCTTTCTTCGTACGTAAATTTTATTCATGTTATTATTAAAATAACGAGGATAACATGAAGAAATCGAAGTTCATATCAAAGTTCGAACATAACAGTACGCTTAATAATTTTTTCAATTTTTGATATTGCATTAGCCCTATAACGGCTCATGGCTTGTGCTGGCGGGCTATATCTAAAGTCGAGTTACAAACCTGAACCGGTCAGCACAAAGCCATTGTTATGTGTGTATAGAATTAATTTGAAGCCAATATAGTCATTCCATTTTGATCCACAGCCTGATTACATGCTCCAGAAGGACAGCTGAAACTCAAACTTTTCCAGGCGCTTCCTTGCTTCCCTTGAAGACTTATTCCTTTTTTTGTCTTTTTAATTAAAAAAACAAAATTAGCCAGATCAGAATTTATCTTAATATCATTTCTTTGATGGATTGTCATTCCATACTGATTGACAGCTTGATAGTCATCGTTAACTTCTGCGCTAAAGATAAGCTCTTTCCATGCACAGCCTTTTTTACATTTTAGTTTGATTGAATCGTTTGTTGTCTCGATTATGGTTAAGAAATCGGGAGTTTCAGCAGGTTTTGTGTTCTGGGCGAAAACAGTTGAAACTGCAATTATAAAAACCATAGAACCAATAATGGATGCAGTCGCTTTGTAGTATTTGGGATTTATCATGACATCTCCCTCTTTAGATAAGGTTATCGTTTAGCAAATAATGTACGCATAACTTCCATATATTTTTGGAGCTACCGTATTTCTAACCTGACATTTTTGCCTAGTGCTTTGGCATATTTGCTTAAAGTAGACAAACGGATATCTTCGGCATGATTCTCCATTCGGGATATCACTGATTTGGTTGTTTTCAACTTTTGGGCAACATCTTCTTGTGTGGCTCCGATTTCTTCTCTTGCTTGCCTTAGAATTACACCGATTTTAAAGTTGAGATACCCTTCTTCAAAGTTCTCGGCGAATCCCGGGCTTTTTGCCTTCTTCTGTTCAATGAATCTTTCAAGATCATCTTTCATAATTTCTTCCTCTCGTAGTAATCCCGTTTTCTTTGTTGTGCTGTTTCAATTTCCTGTTTGGGAACTTTATTTGTCTTCTTCGCAAAGCCGCTGGTCAATACAATGAGCCCTGGTCCATCGTAAAACCCAAGCAGACGAAACGTGTTGTTTCCCATACTTACCCGAATCTCCCAGATATCGTCACTGCTATTAAGCTTCTTGAGATACTGAGCCGGAACATGTTCTAATTCACGAACCGTTCGAAGCACCCAGGCGATTTTCCTGGACTGCTTGTCTGTCAGGTTAACCAAAAATTCCTCAACAGGGCAATTCTCCGTTTCAGTTCTGTAAAAGGTAATAACGCGCATAATTAAAAGTTAGCATAAATGCGAACATTTGCAAACAGGTTTATGAACTTGACAAAATAGAAACGGCAGGTTGAAAAACATATAACATCCATTTATTATAACAACTTAATCTTATAAATCCTAACCATAATTATCTCTTCCTTTTGCATTCCAATGCTTTACAACCAATAGCATCCTTGCCTCATCCCAATAACACGCCTATAATACCCAGACCTCCTTTGAACAACGCCGTATCAACGCCATATCAAGGCCGTATCAACACCGTATATTTACGGCTTTGATACGGTGTTGATATGCCTTTTATATCAAGTTAAACAGGAGCTGATTAAGCCTTAACAGGCAAAGCAATGTGTTATGATCATAAATTTGGCCTTTCAGTCCTATGGCTGCATCGGCTTATTCCCGTACCCCCAAAAGCCTGGGGCAGGCTGCATGAAGTTTTTGTGGGATGCATCAAATAGCATGGCTTAGGCTTTTAGTATACAGCCGCTTATAGAAAGCCTTACCATTGGCCTTATTTTTCCCTTTTGATGCGGCCCCACAGGATAAGCTTACCGTACGCCCAGGAACTTATGGGTTTGCAGGCTAATGCCCCATTGGGGGTTCTTTTTTACATAGTCGACAATGAGCCCGACTGATTTCGGTGTGTCCCATTCCGGCTGGAGCAGCAAGGTTGTATTTCTGGGGCACTTCTTGGCATTTTCTTCGGCCCATTGGATGTCTTTGTTGGTTAAAACCACCACTTTTAGCTCATCCACGTACGGATAGACTTCATCCATAGGCTTTTTAAATCGTTTCGGTGACAAAGTAATCCAGTCGAGCGCGCCACTCAATGGGGACGAACCGCTGGTTTCGATATGGACCTTCAGCCCCTTTCGACGCAAAGCTCCGCACAACGGACGCAAATCATGGAGCAAGGGTTCACCCCCGGTAATGACAACAAAAGGCGCCCTGCTATCCACCGCGCCGCCTACCAGCGTCTTTACATCAATTTCCGGATGCTTAGAGGCGTCCCAGCTGTCCTTGACATCGCACCACCAGCACTTCACATCACAGCCGGCCAGGCGAATGAAATAGGAAGGTTTTCCGGCGTGGGCCCCCTCGCCCTGGATGGTATAAAAATGTTCCATTACCGGGTATTTGGTTACCAGCCTGGAATCTTTTAACGTTTGAACTTCTTCTATAGACTTAAGCATGCCTTAATTTACGCAATTTTGGAGATAAATGAAGTAGAGGATCACATGTACCAACGGGTATATTCTTCTAATATGAGATTATTAAACTTAAATTGACCGGGTCCCGGTAAGAAATTTAAGGTCCTTCGTCCGGATGCCAGAAATGCTGTTTAAGGTCAATGGTATCCGGAGAGAGAAAAACGACTCCCTCCTGCCGCAGCCTTTCTTCCATTACGTTGCCACCAAAATGAACCTTTCCGGATAGTTGCCCCAGGCGGTTCACTACGCGATGGCAGGGTATTTCTTCACCTAAATAATGAGTCAGCGTTTTGTTTAATGCCCAGCCTACGGCACGGGCACCGCTTCGTACGCCTAAATGTTCGGCTATGGCGCCGTAGGTCGTAACTTTGCTATAAGGGATGGCCGCAACTACCTCGTAAACACGCTTAAAGAAATCGGCGGAATTATTATGTTTTGGAATCATCCAGAATATGTTGAATACGTTTTATTTTATCCTGATCAAGTCCCTTTCGCTCTGCGATCTCCAGTGCAAGTGAGCCTAGCTGTCTATAAAGATTGCTCAATTGGGGCGACTCCTCCAGCAGGGTAAAATGTTTTTGGATGGTCCCGGCGTCACCACGGCTGATGGGACCGGTTAATGAATGGTCGACACCATTCCGGGTGATATTCTTCCAGGTTTTGGAAATAAGAGGGCCCATTACTTTTATGACGTCAATGCCGGGTTCATTGAGATTCAGACTTTTTTGTGCAGCTTCCATAAGAGCTGCAAGATAATTACAGGCAAAGACAGCAGATAGGTGCAAACCTGTTTTTTGCTGTTCGTCAACGACCAGGTATCTGGCTCCCAATATGTCAACCAAATGCTGCAATTCATGGACCAGGTTATGATCACCCTGAAGGCTGATATACGTACTTTTAAAAATATTTGTATTCGAAGTACCGTCAAAAGTCTGCAAAGGATGCAAGGAGGCCGTCTCTGATCCCCTTTTTTGCAGCGGCATCAGTAAAGATGCCGGTTTTGCCCCCGATGTATGGACAAAAGAAACTTTTGAAAAAACACCTTCCAAAGCTGAAAGCCTTTCTACTATTTCCGGTAACCCGTCATCGGGTACGCAAATGAAGCAAATAGTCCCTAAAAACTCTAATGACCCTGGGAAAGCACCGGTTGTTTCCGCATCAACATCACCGGCTAGCTGATCAGCAACAGATTTTGTTCTGTTATATAAGCCGCTTATAAAAATTCCTTTTTCATGCAGTGACCGGGCGAGGGCACTGCCAACGGCCCCGGTGCCGATAACCGATATCTGATGATTACGTATCATTGCATCTTTGACCATAAATTAAAACTGACATAAAATGAATCCAGAGATGATTTGATTAAATCTCTGGGGGATGGAATCCGGCATATCCGGCAATTAGGCTGCTGCCTTCACGCTTGCGGTAATCTCCGTTTAGGAATTCGATATCAAGCTCCCATGCATTAGCAACGCAAACACCGGTGAGAAAAACCCCCATGCCCTCTATTTTTGATTGCCCGCTGTATAAGTAGTTCTTCAGGCTGGAGATCTCATTGCTATCCAGTATTTCTTTTACGCGTTTAAACTCTTCTATATGGTTTATGCTTAAATTACAGGCACAAATCAGGATTACATTCCTTCCAGCCAGCAATTCACCAAGCACATATATCATTTCATCCACAATCTCCAGCCGTTCGTCGGCAAGTTGAATGCTCACGGCATTGAAATCTTCCTTCGCACACTGCATCATTGCAAGATGGTCAAACAAGCTCATATTACCATGAAGCCCACTGTCATCGATAAAAAAATCATCATCTTCGTCACAAAATTCATTGCGCATCTCTTCATTGACCGGTACTACCCCGAATGGTGTTTTGAATTCTGATGCAGAGGGCATTGGGATTTTTTTATCAAGGTCACCTTGAACAGGCTCAATGATCACAGCCGTTTCGTAGTTATTCCCGATGAGCTGGCCGTAAATTTCAGATACCTGATCAAGGTTTTTATCTGTTACCAAAGGTGGGACAAATAAGGTCCGAATACCGTAATTCTGATGTTTTGACCTTTGGTTTAGATATTTCTGAAGCTCTTTTTTTGTGAAGGATGTTTTCATTGTAAAGCAAAGGTTACTGATGAAGGTTTTCTGATGAATAGGCTGCAGATATCCAATGATTATTTATTCCTAATGATCTTATATCCATTTCGATATTGCCGATAGCGGCTTTGAAGGAATTACCCTTTTTCTCCTGTATCTCGACTTTTTTCATAGCGGTGCGGAGTCCGGTGCCTGTCATTTTTAAGGCCGCTTCTTTAATGGTCCATAACCTTATGGTTTCAATATCGGTAACCAGGGCCGCCTCATTCTTATTGATTATTCTCTCTCTTAAACCTTGGGCAACATTGCGTTTTTTTGATTCCATATCCAGGCCAATCTCACCATGGAGGTATATCCCATAGCATATTACCTGATCAGTATGGGTTAAAGACAATCCAACCGCCTGGTCATTTATTTTACCAAATGGCTTGCCGGATTCTTTTTTTAACACTTTTAAGGATTGGCCGTTCAATCCGGCTGCATCAGCCAATTCCTTCAACAGTAATTCGGCCTGTTTTGGTTCGCCACTAACCCCGGCATAACCAATATAAAGCCCCTGCGGCAGCGGATGTTCACCATTCTGGACAATGTTCATGAAATAAAAAAATGCAATCTGCTACTGATCATTTTTAGGTATAAATGAGTAGGCAATGGAGGTTAAATGACTACTTACCCGTCGCAAGCTGTTCATCATATCAATAAAATAGGAGCTTGATTCAAGACTAACAATGTCGCCGGCATTCAATTTTGCATAATGTTCTTTTTGAACTTCGCGGCACCATTCATTAAGCTGCTCCTTGCCGGCATGCATTTCGCGCGCTAGTTGCTCATCACGGCCGGCGAGAATGCTTATGGCCATTTCAAAGCGGTTTAAAACCTTTTGATACAATTCTTCCAGGTTATCATGGTCCGTTTCTACCAGCACAAGGGCACCCTCTACTTCCTTAATTAACTGATGGCACAGGTTTTTATCGATAATATCCCCAATGGCTTCAAGTTCGCTTGTGAAATTCAGCAGAGCGAACTGCAACCTGGCGTCCTGCGGACTCAATGCTTCTTCGCTCATCCTGCTAAGGTACTCTGTTATGGCAATATTCATATCATCAATTCGATCATCGTATTTTTGCACCTGTTTGGCCAGTTCAATATTATGTTCATCATGAGCACGCCAAAAATTAATAAGCATATTCTTGACTTCATCAGCCATTGCCAGTGTTTCCCTGGTCGCATTAATTAGGCCAACACTCGGGCTGTCGAGCGCTTTTTCATCTAAATGCGTAGCTTGTGGCTTTATCACCTCTTCAGGTGATTCCGGTTCCGCTTTTATCATAAACCTGGTCATTTTACTGATAGGCCCTAAAAAGGGTAACGCTAAAAAGCCTGTGATAACATTAAACAGCGTATGAAAATTTGCAGCCTGGCGTATTTCGTCACCTGGGGCCTGGTCCATCATTTCTGCAATGAATGGAAGCCCCAGCAAACAGAGCAAGGCTACACTACCCTTTAGCATAATATTCGAAGTTCCCAATCGCCTGCCTTCAATGGTGGGGAAACCGGCCATTAATGCTGTACCTGCAATTCCTAAATTAGAACCAATAATAACAGGAATAAGGAACTCCAGTGAGCCTAGCCCGCCTTCAACAAGTGCAAGGCCAATCCCTATTGTTGCCGTCGAGCTTTGCATCATCAAAGTCAAAACTGCAGAAATAAAAATAAGGGCCAAAGGATTATCATGAAGCAGATCAATAATCAATTTAACTTCTTCGTCACCCGATATCCTGCCGGTAGACTGGCTAATTAAATTCATGGCGAGAAAAATAAACCCAAAGGCCAGGGTGCTTTGCCCTATTCCGCGAAAAAGATTTCGTTCAAGGAATTGAAATCCAATTAATCCTGTAATCAGGAACAAAGGGAAGTATTCATAGACCCTGAAGGCTAATAATTGTACGGTTATAGTAACACCTACATTGGTACCCAAAAAGACAGCAAGCATACGTTGTGCTGTTAAATGGCCAGTATGAAGCATCTTTAGCGTTATCAGCGTCAAAGTAGTTGAAGAAGGCGCAACCAGTGAAACAGCCATCCCTGCACCGAATGCTTTTAACCGATGCTGGGTCATCCGGTGCAGCCAGTGTATCAAGTTATGGCCAAAGAGGCGATCAAGGCCTTTGCCAAGAAAACGTACACCAAAAAGGATCAGCGCAACTCCACCAAATATATTTAGCAGGGTCATATTACACTACCCGGTAAGTTATTTTTAAAATCAAATAATTAACCTCATTAATGAAGATTTTTCTTACTAAAACGAATCATCTTTTCAAGATTGCAACATGATAAATACACTTTCCGGTTCTCCCATACTTCACCTTAATAATTTGACCGTCAGGTAATCTGTATAAAAATTTTAAGTGTTTTTTCCTAAAGGTATTACTTACCTTAATAATTCTTTTTTAAAAAAAAATTATTTTGAGAATTTAATTATGAAAATATTAATTGCCGACGCCCTTCCTGAACCTCATTTGAAAAAGTTACATGACCTGGGGCTGGATGTAATGTATGAACCGAAATTAACAGAGGCCGATTTAGTAAATGCCGCCAAAGATGCTGCTATACTGATCGTACGGTCAAGTAAGGTTAATGCCGAATGCATAAAAAGCAGCCCTGATTTGAGCTTGATCGTCCGGGCCGGTGCCGGGGTAAATAATATCGACATGAAAACGGCCAGTGATCTCGGTATTTATGTCTCTAACTGCCCGGGCAAGAATTCAATAGCTGTTGCTGAGCTTGCTGTAGGCCTTATGCTTGCCATAGACCGGCGCATTCCGGATAACGTAATTGACTTCCGTAATGGAAAATGGAATAAAGCCTTGTATTCAAAAGCCGATGGTATTTTTGGTAAAAAGCTTGGTGTGATAGGTGTGGGCCAGATCGGTGAAGAAGTTATTAAACGTGCTCAATCTTTTGGTATGGATGTAATAGCATGGTCACGATCTCTTACCCCCCAGCGTGCCGCTGAACTTGACGTCACCTATGCTGATTCTATTGAGAAGATGGTCCGACAATGTGATATAGTTTCTGTTCATCTGGCCTCAACTCCGGAAACAAAGGGTATTATTACAAGAAGTATCCTTTCAGACATGAAACCAGGAACTATTTTTATTAATACGGCAAGAGCTGAAGTAGTCGATGAAGATGCGCTTATCGAAGCTCTTGAAGAGGGAAATATCCGGGCAGGGATTGATGTTTTTGATAATGAGCCCGAACAAAAAAGCGGTGATCTTTCAAGCCGGCTTCAAAAAGTGAATAACCTTTATGTAACACATCATATTGGCGCTTCTACAGAACAGGCACAAAACGCTGTAGCCGAAGAAGCCGTATCAGTAATCCGCGATTATATCCAAACGGGCAAAGCCAGGAATTGGGTTAACCGATGCGAAGCAACGGCTGTTGAGTGGCAACTTGTAGTAAGGCATTATGATAAACCAGGTGTTATTGCCAATGTGATGAGTGAATTAAAATCAGCTAACATCAACGCCGAAGAATTTGAGAATGTAATTTTCGACGGCAAAGTAGCAGCCAGCTGTACTATTCAGCTTAGCGCCAGTCCGGATGAAGATACCTTGAAAAAAATCCAAAGTCGGACAGATGAAGTAATTAGCGCAACGCTAATTAAATTATGAGATATGTAAGGAACCTAAGTTTTGTGTAATTATAATAATCTTAGGTCCCTGTTCCTAAAACAAAAAAAGCACATTGGTAAAAACATTAAATGTTCCCAATGTGCTTTTGTAAATATGAAATTCGTATTACGTTACAAAACTGTTACATCTTGTGCTTGTAAACCTTTTTCACCAGTAGCAACGGTAAATTCAACCCGCTGACCTTCGTCTAAACTACGATAACCATCTTCGCGAATCTCGCTAAAGTGTACAAATAAGTCGTCACCTCCATCGCGGGAAATGAAACCATATCCTTTATCGCCGTTAAACCATTTTACGACGCCTTCTTCACGTTCTGCCATTCTAAATACTCCTATACAATTGTTGTTAAATTCTAAATCCCGAAATTGTTCAACGATGCATTTTAAAAAAAAGCATGTTGATCAACTACGATGAACGATGATAAAGCATTTTCTTTTAATAAGCAATTGTATTTTATTCTTGTACAAACTATAGCGGAGTTAATTCATGTGATAATTCTTCACTAAAGTTTTTTAATGTAGCAAATCAAGAAGCCATTGCAGCTCTTTTCGGCCCATAATCACGTTCTTTCAAGATATAGGTATCTT
>JBBDMV010000166.1:0-1866 GCA_040878115.1 Balneolales bacterium | reverse complement strand
ATATCCAACAGGGTGAATCCAACCTGATGATCATTCCGCCGATGAATGAGTCATTCGAATTGAAGGAAGAATTAAGCGGCAACACTTTTACCCTCCTGCTCTCGCATGGTTATCTACTGGACCTTTCCTGCCGGTTTCCGCACCTGCTGGAACCGGTCCTTGACAAACTGAAAAAGAAAGATTTTTGTCATTTAAGGAAACAGAACTTGCAGGTCTCTCCCAGGATGCGTGGAGCGATCCAGAGAATTCAAAGTTACGATGCCGGCCAAATAGCCGGTTCTCTATTTTTGGAAGCCCAGATACTGGATCTGCTGGGGCTGTTTTTTTCTCAGCCGGAACAACCAGCATCATCTAATGGCCATGCATTCTCACGTTTGGACCAAGAGCGTATCCATAGGGCCAAGGACATCCTCCTGGAACGGATGGAAACTCCACCAACACTGGCCGAGCTATCCCGGCTTGTCGGCAGCAATGAATTTAAACTAAAGCGCGGCTTTAAAGAGCTTTTCGGCACGAGCCCCTATGCTTATCTGCTACAGCAAAAGCTGGAATTGGCCAGATCTTATATACTGGACACGGAACTTACCATCGGCGAAATTGCCTATCAAGTGGGTTACAGCGATCCTGCTCACCTTACCCATGCCTTTCGTAAACAATACGGCATCCGGCCGAGCGATCTGCGCTGACCTGAAGTGCGAATACTCACCATTAGCTCCAGTCTTCTGATTTCAGAAATGGGTACAACTGTAATCGTGGAACGGTGATAGCAGCAGACAATTATCTATCATCTTGCCCGGGCAATATATTTCCCAAAGATACCGTCAGGGGTGTAATCGACATCTATGATCTCAAATCCACATCGTTCGATCATTGGCTCAAGCAGCCATCGGAATGTGGAATACTCGTCCCGTATATGTTCCTCGTAATCGGAACGATTCCATTTCCGACCAGATGCATCATCCCCGGCAGTAGCGCACCAAGCCTCAATGCGTTCTTCAGCTTCTGGCGGATCGAAATCATAGATGACATCCCATAACCTCAGGATGCCTCCTTTCCGGACCATTCGACGCATCCGTTCCAATGCCAATGCTTTCCAAAAGTCGGGAAGATGATGCAGAGCCAAACGTGAATAGACAAAATCCACCGGACGCCCATTATGCTCGTAGGTAAGAAAGCCTGATTGTACAAGCTCGACATTGGCCAGTTTCAATTTAGTGACCTTTTCATTCAAGCGCTCTAACATCAATGAAGATACATCTACGGCTATCACAAGGGCACCTGTTTCAGCCGCAGCCACTGTGAATTGGCCGGTACCCGCTCCGATGTCAACAATAACCGACGTATCAGTTAGGCCAAGTTCCTTTAGAAGCTTCAGCTCATTGGCAGCAACGGCATCTTCCTTATCGTCATATCGCGAAACATGTCCGGCGTCCAGGTTTTCCCTGCCGGCACTAGTGGTTTCGTCCAGATACCAGTTATATGGCCTCTTCATTGGCTTCATCCTTAAGTGTATTGTTCTTTGTAGGTGGTCAGGCAATATATATCATGTGGTTCGATGAATCCAACCTCCAAAAGCAAATAGGCTAATTTTGAAGCTTTACTTGATTTTTTAATGCTGTTTTCTTTCTCGAATTGGTATAACATTCAGAAAAAAGTGCAGCTTATGCAGACTGGGTTGACAACCCATTAATGCTTTTAGAGTATAAACTTCCATTTGTTTAAATAAGAGTCTCCCTTATTTAAGTTTTTGTCAATTTTCTTAAATAATAACTGCCTTTAGTTAAAATGATATTATGAAAACATTTAAAGCTGGTAAAACCGTATCTCAAGATTTTTATAGAAGCTTTGAGCCTGCCTTCATTAACC
>JBBDMV010000165.1:0-10276 GCA_040878115.1 Balneolales bacterium | reverse complement strand
ATACACACCCCCGGATTTGCCAAAAGCGTTGCTTTGGCAAACCCGTACCCCTCTCGAGAGGGGATGCCATTAACTTAACTTCTATAAATTAATCTAATAACTATAGCTGGTAATTTTAATCAAAATTAGTGACACCCCTAATATGCATAGCCCGGTACGTAGTGCCGGGTTCAAGACATGCAGGCCGTAAAGAACCCCGGAAGGGGTTCAATGGATTAGAGATTAGGTGCTTCAGGCTTTTTTGCTATTTATCATGGCGCTGATAGCTGACGCATTTTTGCGTCTTCTTTACTTCGCGTTCCTGATGATAGGTTTAAGCTCAAAAATATTAACCGAACTCAGGTTTGTAACCATTGACCATTATCTCTTCTTGAGATATTAAAACAAATTGTCAATTGTGAACAGTCAATGGAAAGTTGCCAATTGATTATTGGATTTGCCAACTCTCAATAAGTGAGTGTGACTGACCGGCCGGTGGAATCGTTTATTTGGTTGATAAATATTCTACGAGATCACGTAATTCGCTGCGGGTTAATATATCACCCATGGCTGGCATGGCTGAGGGAGAATTAACACGTTCTGAAATATCCGATTTATCAATTTCCTGTTCCTGGTTTCCCTGGGAGACGATTATACGGGATTCGGTTTCGCCGCTAAGGATGCCCCGGATGGTCTCTCCATTTTGCAACGTCAAGGATACCGTACCGTATCCGGGTGAAATTTCGGCACTGGGGTCAATCAGGGATTCCAAAACATGTTCGCGGGTTAAGCTACGTCCGGCCAATGTAAGGTCCGGTCCTGCACCGCCACCGTCCGTGTGACATCTAAAGCATTGGGCATCGGCATGGTCCATAAATATCCTTTCACCCTCTTCGAAATTTCCTCCGTATAGAGATTCTTCATACTTCACTTCATAATCCTCATTAGGTTTTTCCGACTGATATTTGTGAAGCCTGGCATGAAGAGGTTCCGAGTTTACGGCCTCGACGGCTAACACCAAGTCCAGTTGGACCTCTTGGGCCAAATCCTCGTTTATCATCAAATCCATCTGATGATTTAGCGCTGCATAAGAAGCCTGTTCTTCAATTTTGCCAAGTGTATTTAATGCAACCTGACGTTCTTCCACTGTTCCAGATTTCAAAACGTCTTCAAGTAAAGCCACCGTGGCTTCCGCAGGCAAGGTGAGATTTGGGATATGACTTAATGCATTCATACGAACAGCTTGTTCCTCATCATTCAATGCAGCAGATATCACCTCTTCCATTTGATCATAGTCGGCGTCCAGCAGGGAATTGAGTGAAGCAATACGAACATCCACTGATGGGTCATTATTAATAAGGCCTAGTATTTCCGGATAGGCCGTTGTACTTTTTAGGGTACCTGCCAGCCGGACACCTGCCATTTTAATGGCACTGCTTCCTTCTGTTAAAATCTGGGTAAGGACCGGTTCTAATGCTTGACGGGCAACAGCGGGGTTATTTCGGACAGTGCCACGATACATGCCTGTAACGCGGTCAAGGTCGGACGATTCCGGCCATGACTTAAGCGTGTTAAGCGCTTCAACCTTTAAATCTTCAGAGACATCCTCCCTTACAGTAAAATTAGCCAATCTGGCTGCGTCCTCTTGTGTGCCCCCATAAAGGTTGGCATTGACAGCTCGCCTTAGCAGAGGTTCATTCATAACACGTTTCTGGTCAAGCATCTGTGCGAGGTGAGGAAGTTCCTCTTCTAAAAATTCCTCGTCATTGATGGCCCGTGCTGCCTCTGTAACTATAAGCTCATCCTCATCATCAAGGAATAGAGCGACGTCCGGGCTATTAAGCCTTCGCAAGGCCACCAAAGCAGCTATGCGTACGGACCGTGATGGATGGGCCGACAGTTCTGCCAAAGCCTCCGTGTCGCCAATGCGTTCAAGTGCAATAAAGCCGGCATTTCTAAGGTAAGCATCTTCATCGTTATTGGTTCGGAGCATTTCAGTTATGGGTTCAATAGCCGGTTTATAGGCCATCCTGCCCAATGCTTCGGCAGCAAAAAACCGCACCCGGCTATATTCATCCTGAAGCAATGGGATCAGAGATCCTGCGGCCGGTCCATAACGGACATCACCCAACATTTTTGCTGCCTGAGCTCTGATTTCCGGATCAGCATCATTCAGGTAATCTATCAATGGTTTAACCACCTCGGGGTTTCTGCGCCCTGCCTGGGCAAGCCCCCAAATTCCATGAATTCTGCCCAGCTGATGCTCTGTCTGTTCAAGGGCCTCGATGAAGTATTGCGTATCACCTCTTTCAACTATCTCAAACTGGGCCTTCTTACGCACCCGCATGTCTTCATGATTTAACAAATCCAGTAATTCTTCTGACGGACGATCGACAAAATCTTCCATCAGCAGATTTTTCGTTTCTGTACGGATTGACGATCCCTCATCATCCTGAGTATCAAGTTTCCACACCCGGCCTGTTCCTTTCGTTGCCCAGCCTTCAATCCAGTCTGTGCTATATAAAGCTCCGTCAGTACCAAAATCCAGACTGGTTGAAAGAAAGCCTTTGAGGACTACCCGGCTGGTATCAAGTTGATAAGACGCTCCATTTTCTTCTAATGTGAAGGCATTAATGCCTGACTGTGTAGTTGACCCGACAAACGATGCTGAGAAAAAATGGTCCTTCCACTCATCATTCAAAGCAGTACCCGGATTATAAACCATTCCGGCAGGGCCTCTGTAAGAGGGGGCAAGCGGGGGAAGAATATGAGCCGGCTGATCATCAAAATACGGCAAGTTCGTTCCTTCATTTAACCAGACGCTATAATCGTTATTTTTGGGGTCGGTGTATTTGCCTATTTGCCAGTAGTTTCGCCATCCGCTGTCAGAACCGTCTACGAGGTAGACCAGGCGATCAGCATCACCGCTTGGTCCATCATTATCTACGGCGACCAGGTTGCCGTATTTATCAAAGTCGAATTCATGGATATTGCGAACGCCGGTTGCGAATACTTCAAAATTGCTTCCGTCAGGTTCCGATCGCATAATAGCCCCTTCATCAGGGTAGTACCAGTGTTCACCCTCATCACCTTCAATATTCAGCCCAATATCCCCGATTGTCCAATATATGCGTCCATCCGGTCCAACCTTTAAGCCAGACATACCGTGTCCTGAAAAACCATAATGAACGCCATATCCATGGCTAATTGATTCCGGTGCATCCCATGTGCCGTCACCATTGCTATCGCTTATTCGCCACATATCGGGAGCTATACCGAGAAAGATATCGCCTTCATGATATAATATAGCACCTGAAAATTCAGATACTTCATCATATAAATCCCAATCCATCATTTTAGCCTGATTGGCATAGCCATTTCCGGTAAGATCTTCCAGAAGGTGAACCGTATCTCTCTCTATAACCAAATCTCGCAAGTCGTGAATACCATCTTCATTGAAATCCGGCAACCAAATATTTTCATCGCTATTTTCGGGTGTCAGTTCATGGCGCAGAAAATCCCGCCGGTCTTCGACTGATCTCCAGGAAAGGTTATCATGAAACCATTGGCTCACAGCACCGGCGTCAGGGACCGAAGTGCGCCTTCTGGTAGTTGTAGCGATCCACGCTCTTCCATGATTATCAAAGTTAATCCCGACGGGATCACTCAGCAATTCTTCTGATGCCCATAAAGAGATCTCAAGATCATCGGCTACATCAAGAGTAACATCATCAAGTAGTTCTTCAGCAAATTGTTCAGCCTCAGCATCAGAGACAGATAGGATGAGTTCCTCTTTGGATTCCCGGGCACAGCCCGAAAGGCTTATCAACAGAGATGCCAGCAGGATGAAAGGTAATGTGCAAATGCTATTTATTCGGGTAGATCTGGTATTTAGGGGCGCTGCCATAATGAAAACTTATATAAAGAAAATAATCAGGATAATATACTGGGGAATATGTTAGGTACAAACTGTATTGCAAATTTTTTCATTAATTTATAATACTCTGAAGTATTATTTGATAACGCTGTATATTTTACTTTACCTTTGGTACCATTTGGCTTTTCGCAACTAAAATATATTGACATATAGAACCCATGATACCACGTTTAGCTTATTTGCCCCTAATTACAATGATTGTATTTGCTCTTTCATCCTGCCAGATCCAAACGGAACCGGGTGGAACCGAATCATATACGGGAGATTACATAGCGCATGTGCAGCTTGATTCTACTGTGCTCATTGCCACTGAAGTTACCAATGGGCTGGAAGTACCCTGGGATATTACGGTAAGCCCAGACGGTTGGGTTTGGGTTAATGAACAACGGGGAACAGTTTCCCGGGTGAATCCGGAAACCGGAGAGGTAAATAAGCTGCTTGAGATACCGGATGTTTTTTTTGAAGGGGCCCGAGGCTTGATGAGCAAGGCCCTTCACCCGGATTTTAATGAACATCCTTATGTGTACCTGCACTATACCTTTGCTCAAAAAGAACTTGGAACACGCCTGGTCCGCTACACGTTTACAGGCGATACGTTGACAGACCGCAAGATCATTCTCGATGAACTTCCGGGTGGTTCCGGTCATAACGGTGCCAGAATGATGATTGGGCCAGACAACAAATTATGGCTGGGCACCGGCGACTCACACCGGGGCGACCTGGCCCAAAATCTGGATACCTATCATGGAAAAATATTGCGCATGAACCTCGACGGTTCGGTCCCCGAAAATAATCCGATAAAAGGCAGCCTCATATGGACCTCCGGACACAGAAATATTCAAGGCATAACCCATGGAAACGGCAAAATTTATACCTCTGAGCATGGCCCTGCCAATGATGATGAAGTTAATCTGGTCCAAAAAAAAGGCAATTACGGCTGGCCGGATGTTCAAGGGTATTGCGACAGCGAAAATGAAAGACAATACTGCAGTGACTCTCTGATTGTGGAACCTATGCATGCCTGGACCCCGGTGATTGCGCCCGCGGGTATGGAATACTATGGTCACGATGCGATACCCGAATGGAATAACAGCCTGCTCCTCGCCAGCCTGCGAATTCAAACCTTGCGGGTATTGGACCTTGATGAAACCGGTGAGCAGGTAGACGATATTAACATATTCTTTCAGCAGCATTTTGGACGTATCCGTGATATCGCCGTAGACGGAGATGGCCGGGTATATCTTTCCACCAGCAATACGGACTGGTACAAAGAGTCCAGGCCGGAAATCCATGACCCTTTATTGGTTGAAAATGGAGATCGGATCATTATGCTGCAAAAAGCGGATGCGTCATTAAAGGCCCGGTTTGACATTGAGAATAAAGACATCCTGGCAGAAAATGAGATCCCACTGTATCTTGGCGATTTCGAGATTGCCGATAATATGGGGGCCGGCGAGGAACTTTATATGACCAATTGCGCCAGCTGTCACCGCCCCGACGGTGAAGGTATGGATGGTTTCGTTCCCGCCCTTGTTAACAGCGAAAGGGTATCCGGTGACCGGAACCGTCTCATCAATATCCTGCTCAACGGACTTTCGGGGGAAGGTCAGTCAGATGGATATGAATGGGAAATGCCCGTTTACAGAAATCTGAATGATGAGGAGCTGGCCGCTGTCCTGAACTACATCCGAGGTGAGTTCACGACTCATACAGATCAGTTTAGTCCGGATGATGTCCTGGAAGTCAGAAATTCAATGAAATGATATGACAAATCATCATCGAAAGGGATTTAAGCACTTTATCATTTATACCGGCAAAGTCGGGATTAATTAATGTTCACTGCTCATTGTCCACAGCTTCTAATTTATAAATATTGCCGTCAAAACCACAAATATAAAGTTCATTATCCTGATCAACACCGAATGATGAGATTTGAAAATCGGCTTCTAGCAGCTCGGTATTGACGGGACTATCCAGATCTGAATAGTCCAGCCCCCATATTCTTCCTGAAGCATAATCAGCATAAATATATTGTCCGGTCAATTCGGCCAAAGTGGGACCACGGTAAACAAAGCCCCCTGTTACGGATATATCTCCTTCGCTTCGGTCATATTCCCATATAGGCAGTTCCAGACCAGATTGGTCACATCCACTTGAAGGTTCATAGCAATGGGTGGCTTCCATGATATTCCAGCCATAATTCTTTCCTTTTTCAATGATATTGATCTCTTCATAGGCATTCTGCCCTACATCACCCGTCCAAAGGCGGCCATTGCCTGAATCGAAACTGAAACGCCAGGGATTTCGCAAGCCCCAGGCATAGATCTCTTCCCTGTATCCCTCATTATTTCCGGCAAAGGGATTATCCTGGGGTATCGCATAATTGTTCCCATCCTCCTGGTTATCCACATCTATGCGGAGAATGTTTCCCAGCAAGGTTGTCCGGTCCTGGCCGTTGTTTTCGGGGTCACCGCCGGATCCTCCATCACCTACAGCAATATATAAGTAGCCATCGGGGCCGAATGACACCTGGCCTCCGTTATGATTGCCGTAAGGCTGGTCAAACGACAAGATTTCCTGCTCGCTTGCTTCATCGGCCTGCTCTGGGCCATCGGGGGAGACCTGAAACCTTGAAATTACAGAACGGTCGGGATTGCCTGCTGTATAGTTAACGTAAAAATAGCCGTTGGTTTCATAATCAGGATGAAAAGCGAGACCCAGCAATCCCTCCTCGTTACCCTCATCATCTACCTGTTCACTGATATCCAGAAACACGGTTTTATCCGAAGTTGTTGCATCATTCTGAAAAACTGAAATCACCCCTCGTTGCTCTACTACAAACAGACGATTGGTGTTATCACCAGAGTGCTGGAAATCTACCGGGCGGGTAAATGAAAGATCCGGGAAAGCTTCAGTAGTTTGATACGAACCATTTATTGCCGGGGGTGAACCCATATTATCCTGTTCACAACCTATAAAGAGGGAAAAGATAAGGATATAAATAAGAAAACTCATGAGAATAGAAGGATTTTGATTATAATCAGATCAAAGACGACATCACATTAGTCATTATTTTATTGATTCAATTTCATGAATAAATAGGTTTATTACAAGCCCGCCCTTGAAATTTAAGTTTAGTTAATGATTGTATCTTATGGAAATTAAATATAAACTATTGTAGATTAATCTGAGCCATTTCCATACCAGGATCCTTATTAGACGGCATTGTTTTATACCTATATGCTGAAGAATTTCAAAAAAAGCCATGATATGAAAACTACTATTTTTTTATTGATCATATATATTCTTGTTGGATGTACTCCTGGCACAAATCAAGAGATCCAAAAGCCGAACATTATCTATATTTTTGCCGACGATCTCGGTTACGGGGAATTGGGAACCTATGGTCAGCAAAAAATAGAAACTCCGAATATAGATGCCCTTGCCCAAAATGGAATGAAGTTTACCAATCATTATGCGGGATCTCCGGTATGCGCCCCGTCACGATATATGCTGTTAACCGGTAAACATCCGGGGAATGCTTACATACGATCAAATGCTGACCGTATAATACCCGAAAGCGTAAATTATGATGCTTATGATAATCGTTATGAAGCAGCTCTCGAACATCCGGAAGTAGAAGGGCAGATATCAATGCGCTCTTCGTCGGTAACTATGGCTGAAGTTTTAAAAGATGCAGGTTACGTAACAGGGGCCGTTGGTAAATGGGGAAATGGTGGTCCGAGTACGGAAGGGCATCCCAACAAGCAGGGTTTTGACTTTTTTTATGGCTATCTGGATCAATGGCTGGCGCATACCTATTACCCCACGCATCTTTGGAAAAATGATCAACGCGTTATGCTTGATAACGAATTGGTGAATCCACATCAGGAGTTGTCTGAAGAGTTGGATCCCTATGATCCGGAAAGTTATGATCAATTCCATAATCAGCCTTCTTATTCAGCGGAGATGATGCAGAAAGAAACATTACAGTTCATCGAAGATAACCGCGAAGATCCGTTCTTTTTGTACTTGCCTACTCCCATCCCCCATGTCTCCGTACAAGCACCACAGCGGTGGGTGGATTATTACCTTGAAAAATTTGGTAATGATGAGGAACCCTATTTAGGCGATGGCTATGTTCCTGTAAGGTATCCCCACGCCACATATGCCGCTATGATCTCATATATGGATGAGCAGGTTGGTGAGATTATTGAGCACCTTAAGGATCAGGGTATATATGATAACACCCTGATCATGTTTTCCAGCGATAATGGCCCTGCATCTAATGGTGGTGCTGATCCTGATTTCTTTGATAGTGCTGCTCCATTTAAAGGGGGAGCTGGTTGGGGAAAAGGTTATGTTACGGAAGGTGGCATAAGGGTACCGATGATCGTAACCTGGGAGGGTCACATAGAAGCTGGCCGTACAACAGATCATATTTCTGCTCTATGGGACATCATGCCGACATTCAGTGAACTAGCCGGTATAACTCCTCCGGAAGATATTGACGGTATTAGTTTTTTGCCCATTCTCAAAGGCGATGAGAATGGGCAGAAACAACATGAATATCTCTACTGGGAATTTCCGGCATATGGAGGCCAGCAAGCCGTCCGAATGGGTAAATGGAAAGGGATTAGGAAAAATATCATTAGTGAAGCCAATCTTGATATTGAATTATATGATCTGAATGCCGATATGCGAGAGCAAAATAATGTCGCTGATCAATACCCGGAGATTCTAAATGAGGTTAAATACATTATGAACAATGAACGAACTGTACCGGAACTGGACCAGTTCAAAATGCGGGCATTGGGGGATTACCAGTAAGGTTTCTGTCATCCTGAGCAGGTAAATTTAATTGACCACAACGTGCACAACGGACACAAAGTAGAGATTATTTAACATCGTTGTGGCCGTTGTGCACGTTGTGGTTTAATTTCTTCCATTTTCGGGGATCCCATAATCCCGCTTTTGGCGACACTATTGATGAAACGACAGGGGGTTATCTCAACTAAAGTAGAAGCCCTGCCTGATGCAATCAGGGCTTCTACTACGCCGGGGGAACGGCGCTTCGGGACCAGCTCATTCGATTGCAGCCCCGGCTGCGCATTCAGCCTAACGTATCCTGACTTACAGTATCCATGTCACACTGGGCGCAGCATAACGAAGTGTCCCGTATTATTCCAGATGTTTATTCCTCAATAGTTTTGCCCCAGAGAGAAAACATCTTACGCGCAATTTCGGTATTGTCATACTGGCCGGTGAATAGTTCGCCCGAGGGCCCGTAGCTGTATACCGGAACCTGTACCGCCGAATGTCCACCCGTTGCATAATTATAGCTGACATCATCATGGCTTTCACCACCTAGCAATGTGAGCCCACCCGTTTCATGATCAGCTGTGACGATGACCAGGGTATTGCCATCGTTTTCTGCGAACTCAAGCACATCGCCTATGACGTTGTCAAAATCGATCATCTCCTGTATCATCCCTTCCGCGTCGTTAGAATGACCGGCCCAATCAATCTGTGAGCCTTCAATCATCATGAAAAATCCCTCCGGGTTCTGCGAAAGCTGGTCAAGGGCCGCATGGGTAAGTTTACTCATCTGCTCACCCCGGTCCGGATATACCTGAAGAGCATCACCCTCAAGAAAAGCAATCACTTTATCCTGTCCGGATATCTGGCCCAAGTCGTCTTCATCATCTATATAAACATAACCTTGCTCATTCATCTCAGAGATCAGGTTACGATCATCGGGCCGGGCTCCCCCTTCATCTTCCGGGAGGAAGTAATCGTACCCCGAACCAAGCAGCATATCAATACCAGAATCCACAAATTTCTCAGCGATGATAAATTGATCATCCCTATCAGGATGATGTATACCAAAGCCGGCAGGGGTAGCATGTGTGATTTGGCTGCTTGCTAAAAGTGCTGTAGTTTTACCCAATTCCGAAGCATAATGAGCTATACTTTGTACAGGTGTTTCGTCGGGCAACATGCCGAGCATACCGTTGTCAGTCTTATAACCAGCTGCAAGAGCTGTAGCACCTGAGGCCGAATCGGTCACCCTTCCGTCAGAGGAATGAGTGAAGATGGTACCGGAATAAGGCATACTGGTTGTATTCAGGTTCCCATGGGCATATTCTGTTGCCGTAATCTGTTGGAAACCCATACCGTCCCCGATTAACAATATGATGTTTTTGGGTACTTCGTTCTCTTCAGTCGAAGCACAGGAAACCACAGTCACCATCAGCAATACCGCAATTAATCTGTTCAAATGATACTTATTTATATTCATCATGTTTGTCTCATTATGTTTATGAAGGCTTTGATTATAATGTTTCCTTATAAGATTTT
>JBBDMV010000164.1:0-50433 GCA_040878115.1 Balneolales bacterium | reverse complement strand
GGCGGTTACGTTTGGCTGAAGACCCGGTAGGGCTCGGTTCCTACCAAATGGACTCACATAACGTGCAGCGATATATTTCTGAAGGCGGTTGTGTGCAGAATGAAGGTAATATAGTAGTAAAACCGAGAGGCCCTTATCCATTTTCATATCGATCATTGCTCCCGAAAAGGAAAGAGTGCGGCAATTTACTGGTTTGTGGCAATGGTGTGTCATCTTCACATATTGCCTTTGGGTCAATTCGTATGGAGCCGGTATTTATGTTACTGGGCCAATCGGCTGCAACAGCGGCCGTACAATCATTAGAAGAAGGATCTGGATTGCATGACCTCGATTATTCGAAACTTCGAAACCAGCTGATTGCTGATGGCCAGAAGCTGGATGTGGATACCGATGAATATCCACCCGCGCTAAAGGAAGCAGATATGCCGCAAGAACGAATACGCTTTGAATCAGAACCGGTGATTGAAGGCGGGTGCATGGTTAAGGGTTGATCATGTAAAAAAACTTTCAAAAAAAATATAAAAAATATGGCACTTCAACGTCGCGAATTTATAAAAAATTCTATTGCATTGTCTACAGGTCTAATTCTACCCTGGGGAATGTTACATTCTGTTGTTAGTCGAGAGAGCTTTGATATTGTTATTTACGGGGCCTCATCAGCGGGCATTGTTGCTGCAATAGCTTCTGCCCAAAAAGGCCGTTCTGTCATAATAGTAGAACCTTCAAATCATCTAGGCGGGTTAACTGCAGGTGGGCTTGGACAGACTGATATTGGTGTAGAAGGAGAAGGTGGGGCAATTGGCGGGATATCATTTGATTTTTATCGCAAGATCCGCCAGCATTACGAGAACGGCAATGCTTGGGCTAACCAAACATGGGATGAGTATATGAACAGGACGAATCGACTTCAGCAGGATAGCGAAGGCATGTTTGGATTTGAACCCCATGTCGCTGAAAATATCTACAGAGAGATGTTGGAAGAAGCAGGGGTTCCGGTGGTTATGAATGACCGTATTGTTTTGAATCATCGGGGAGTAGAAAAAAGAGAAGGCAAAATATCAGCTATTGTCACTGAGGAAGGCAACGTATATCGGGGGGAAGTCTTCATGGATGCAACTTATGAATGTGATTTAATGGCTATGGCCGGTGTCAGTTATCATATAGGACGAGAAAGTAATGCCAAATATGATGAGACGCTGAATGGGGTACAAGCAAAAAGGTCTCATAATCATGTTTTTAATGTAAAAGTAGATCCGTATATAAAACCAGGACAATCTCATAGCGGGGTATTACCTGGTGTTGATCCTACAGGCCCGGGTGAAGATGGCTCTGAAGATCATCGGGTACAGGCTTATTGCTATCGGATGAGCTTAACTGATGATACGAATAAAATGATTCCCATTGAAAAGCCCGCAGATTATGAGGAAATAAGACATGAACTCTTGTTCCGCAAGTTTGAAGCTGGTTATGAAGGCCGAATACCTTGGATTAACTCGCCGATGCCAAACCGTACAACAGATATCAACAATAGGCAAGCGGTGTCGACAAATAATATTGGTATGAATTATGAATATTCTGATGGAAACCATACAATCAGGGAAAGAATACTTGAAGATCACAAAATTTATCAACAGGGACATATGTGGGCGATGGCAAATCATCCACGTGTACCTGAACATTTTCGTGAAGAGTATAAAAAGTGGGGATTAAATGCTAATGAATATACGGAGAGCGGGAATTGGACGCCACAGCTCTATATTCGTGAAGCCCGGCGCATGATCGGTGAATATGTAACAACAGAACATGATTGCCGAAGAATACATGTTGCTGAAGACTCTATTGGGCTAGGTTCTTATAACATGGATTCACATAATGTGCAAAGGTATATCACTGAAGAAGGATACGTGCAAAATGAAGGAAACCTGGAAATTTCACCAGGAGGCCCATATGCTATTTCATACAGATCCTTGACGCCCCGCCGTAGCGAGTGCACCAATTTACTCGTTTGCGGCAATGGTGTTTCATCTTCCCATATTGCTTTTGGTTCAATTCGAATGGAACCTGTATTTATGATTCTCGGTCAATCATCAGCTGCAGCCGCAGATATAGCCTTGGAACAAAACGGGGTGGTTCAGGATGTGCCTTATCAAAAATTACGCCGGCAATTACTAAAAGAAGGCCAGCGTTTGGATGTCGATTTAGAGGAATTCCCGGTTCACCAACCCCGGGAAAGTATATAATATTTGGAAGGGGATGTTTTAGGCAAGGGAAACAGCTTGAGCATTGAAAATACTTGTCAATTCCAGTTCTTAGTTGTATAACAAAAAAATAAAGTAAAATAATACCAGCTATTTTACTGAAAAATAAGCTAAAAATTAATGAACAGCATCTGGTTAGCCACGATAGCTTTAATGAGTCTATATTTAGGTTATCGTTTTTATTCTAAGTTTATAGCAGAAAAAATATATCAACTTGATCCAGAATATACTACCCCCGCTCATGAGCTAGAAGATGGTAAAGATTTTGTACCAACAAATAAATGGGTCGTATTTGGCCATCATTTTACATCAATAGCCGGAGCCGCTCCAATTGTTGGACCGGCAATTGCCATTTACTGGGGATGGCTTCCAGCTATAATGTGGATAGTTGTGGGGACTATATTTGCGGCTGGTGTTCATGATTTCGGTACTTTGCTACTCTCCATCCGCCATAAGGGTCGTTCCATTGGCACTCTTGCAAATGAGCTTATTGGTGAACGGGCTCGTATTCTGTTCCTGTTCATCATTCTGATATTGGTATTGATGGTTAATGCTGTATTTGCATGGGTGATATCGAATCTGTTCATTTCATTTCCAGCCAGTGTATTGTCAGTATTTATCCAGATTCCGCTTGCTATCTGGATTGGTTACTACACCTATAAAAGAAGTGGAAATATATTGATCCCCTCCCTCATTGCACTCGTTGTAATGTATTCTGCTGCTGTTATTTCTTCTTATGTGCCCTTACTTCAGATCGATTTGATAAGTTATTTTGGGGGAGAACAGAATACTGTTTTATTTGGATTAAATGGTGTATCAATGGCGTTTTTGTCATGGATCGTTATTTTGATGATTTATGTGTACATCGTCTCGATACTTCCCGTATGGAAGCTCCTTCAACCAAGAGATTTCATTAATGCCCAGCAATTGATACTAGGGTTGGCCATTTTGTATTTAGGTTTGATATTCTTATCTCCTGATATAACAGCCCCAATCAGTAATCCAACAGCAGATGACGTCAGCTGGTTTCCATTGCTGTTTATCACTATTGCTTGTGGGGCCGTATCTGGTTTTCACGGTTTGGTTGCTTCCGGTACTACTTCCAAACAAATTAACAAGGAAACGGATGCTCGTTTTGTAGGGTATCTGGGTGCAATAGGTGAAGGAGCTTTGGCAGTAATCACTATTATTGCTGTTGCAACTTTATTTAATACAAACGATGATTTTACATCAACATACTCATCCTTTTCAGCTGCCGGAGCCACTGGATTAAATAGCTTTATCCAAGGCGCTGGCCAATTGGCAACTGGCTTAATGATTCCTTCCGAGGTTGCTCGTACGATTATAGCGGTAATTGTTGTCAGTTTTGCTGCAACTACACTTGATACTTCAGTGCGACTGATGCGATATATTATCTCTGAATTAGGAGAAATTTACCAAATTAAGTCACTGAAGCGTATTCATGTGGCTACTTCAATAGCGGTATTATCTAGTGCGGCTCTTGTTTTGCTTCCGAAAGGTCCGCTAGGTTTGGGTTCCGGAGGATATCTCTTATGGCCTTTGTTTGGCACCGCTAATCAACTTTTAGCCGGTATAAGCTTGCTGTTGATTACGGTTTGGTTAAAGCGTAAAGGTCGATCGATTATATATACCCTTGTTCCCATGGTTTTTATCCTAGTCATGACTATATGGGCTATGATCCAACAAGTTGGCTTTCAGTGGTCAGGGTTGGGAGAGACCGATGCAAACTTACTGTTGTTTTGTCTGGGAGCTATTATTCTGGGTTTTACAATCTGGATTTTAATTGAAGCTGCCCGGATGCTGATGGATAAAGAACAGTTTTCGAAAGGAAATCCGGAAATAAAAGAGAAAATTTAGAAGAAGATATAGCATTCCACAATGATGTAAACACTTGCAATAGAAGCAGGAAATAATTATCCAGAGAGTCTGGATAAAGCTACAGTGGCAAGATTACAGCAGATGAGCATGAGCTTGATGATTAATAAAGCAACCTCATACTTAACAATTTTAATTTAGACAAACAGGAAGAAAATATGTACTTACTGGCTCATCGTTATTTAATTCTAAATTTTTTAGTGCTTATCACATTGAGCATTATAGGATGTAACATAAATGCGAAAGATAAAAATAAATCTTCATATGATATAGTTGTGTATGGTGGAACATCTGCAGGTGTAACAGCGGCTATTCAAAGCTCAAGAATGGGTAAATCAATTTTATTGATTGAACCCACTCAAAGATTAGGTGGCTTAACTTCCGGAGGCTTGGGAGCAACTGACATCGGTAATAAAGACGCCATTGGAGGGATATCAAGGGAATTTTACCAAAATGTGCATAAATATTATATGAACTCTTCCAATTGGAAAGGGCAAAAAAAATCTGAATACATAGGAGGTGAACAAGGCCGAACAGACGAGCGTGAGGATGCTATGTGGACTTTTGAGCCATCTGCTGCCTTGAAGGTGTATAAGGACATGATTGATTTGGAAAAAATTGATCTAATATATGGAGAAAGACTGGATGAAGAGGGAGGTGTTATTAAAGAAAATAGAACAATCACACAAATAGTGATGGAAAGCGGTGCAACATACGAAGGGAAGGTCTTTATTGATGCTACATATGAGGGTGATTTAATGGCAAGTGCTGGAGTTTCATATGCTGTTGGCAGGGAGTCTAGTAATACATACAGTGAATCTTTAAATGGAGTACAACTTTATCCTGAGGGACTTCCTGATGATATTGATCCAGTCAAAGTAGATTATTTTAGCAGAGTATCGCGTAATCGTCATCAATTTCCTAATGGCGTTGATCCTTATATAGAAAAAGGAAATCCCGAGAGTGGTTTACTTTGGGGTATTAGTTCTGATACGTTGCAATCTAATGGAACAGGGGATGATAAAGCTCAGGCCTATAATTTTCGAATGACTTTGACTAATAATTCAGAAAATCGAATTCCCATTACTCGACCGACCGGTTATGATTCAACCCGATATGAATTATTGGTTCGTTTGTTTGAAGCCCAACCAGATCTCAGAGCCATTAACGATTATTTTATTTGGACGAGGATGCCAAATAATAAAACGGATGTCAACAATCGTGGAGGCTTTTCCACTGACATGATTGGCATGAATCATGATTATCCGGAGGCCAATTATGAGAAGCGCCAGGAAATTATTGAAGACCATGAAGCTTATACAAAAGGGTTGTTATATTTCTATAAGACAGATCCACGTGTACCAAGTGAGTTACAGGAGTTTATCTTTGAATGGGGATATCCTAAAGATGAATTTATAAAAAATGATCATTTTACCCCACAATTATATATACGAGAAGCCCGTCGCATGGTTGGTGAATATGTAATGACGCAGAATAATGTTGTAGGAAGCAAGGTAGCACAAGATAGCATCGGAATGGCCGCTTATGGCATGGACTCACACCATATACAGCGGGTCGTTGAGGATGGGATGGTACAAAATGAGGGAGATATCCAGGTTCATAATTTTCCTCCTTATCCCATCTCTTATAGATCTTTAACTCCCAAGGCTGAAGAAGCTAAAAACCTACTGGTACCAGTTGCCTTATCTGCCACACATATCGCTTTTGGTTCAATTAGAATGGAACCGGTATTCATGGTTTTGGGACAGTCAGCAGCTACAGCAGCATCAATAGCTATTGATAATCAGGTAGATGTTCAAGAAGTCAACTATCAAAAGCTTAAGAGGCAGTTACAAAAGGATAAGCAACGGTTAAATGATGGGTAAATAAAAAATGGCGTGGTGAAGCCGCCTGCAAAAACTATCAACTAAACGCCCTGTCTTCACAATGTCTTCACATAAAATTGGTTTATTATAGAGATTTATAATAATTAAGCCCATTTTATGAGCAAGAAGCAAGAAAAAATTGGCGTCGTTTTGATGAACCTTGGTGGCCCCACTTCCGTTGAAGGGGTTCGCGAATTTCTGGAAAATCTGTTTGGTGACCAGGATATCATTAATATTGGTGGGGGTAAATTCCAGAAACGACTGGCTAAAACTATAGCGAAATATCGTTACAAGGGGGTTTCTGAAAAATACAAAGAGATCAATGGGTGCCCGAACGGTTGCACTGGAAGCAAGTATTGCACCAATCGGCAAAATAAGGTTGTTTCGGATTGCTGTTCTCCTATCAACAGCCTGACCGAGCTTCAGCGGCGCACTCTCGAGAAAAAGCTTAAAGCGGAATGGCCTGAGCAATCCGTGAAAGTGTACACGGCTATGCGTTACTGGCTGCCCTTTGATTATGACGTAATCAAAGAAATTTACGAAGATAAAATTGATCACCTTGTTCTCCTTCCGTTATATCCTCAGTTTTCATTCACTACCAGTGGCAGTAGTTTCAGGAATTGGGAAGACATCCGGGGAAGCCAGGAACAGCCGGCGCCGTGGGATGAATACATCATCAATAATTACCATTTGAACAAAAACTATCTGGCCAGTTTAAATGACCGTATTGATGAAGGCTTAAAAAAGAATTTTGATGAATCGGAACGAAATAAAGTCCATATCGTCTTTACAGCACACGGTACCCCGCTGAGCGAAATTGAAAAAGGAGATCCTTATACGCAGCATATTCGCGAAACCGTGGAGGGGGTGATGAACATGCGTGAACAGAAGGAATCGTATTGGTTGAGTTATCAATCCCGTGTAGGTCCATCCAAATGGACACAGCCTAATACGGAGAAATTGGTTTTTAGACTGCTCGACTATGGGGTGAAGTATATTTTAATGGTCCCGGTTGCCTTTGTGACCGACCATATAGAAACACTCCATGAATTAAATATTGAGCTGAGGGAAGAAATCGAAGGCCGGGATTATAAAAAATTAGCTATTACCAAAGGGTTGAATGACCATCCGTTATTTATGCAGGCTTTGCAGGATGAGATCAGTCTGAAGCTGGGCCATATCTTGCCCGGCAAGCCGGCTTCAAAAGAAAAAGCGAGCGTTTCCTGAATTCAATGAAGAAAGAAAGCACCTTTATTAACGATTTCATTGCGATTGGAATCAATCACTGGAAAGCTTCCATACCGGTACGTGAAAAATTCAGCCTGACGTATGAGGAGAAACGTCCATTTCTCGCCGATGCTAAAGAAAGAGGTCTGAAAGATGTTATCATCCTATCAACCTGTAACCGTACCGAAATTCTCGCCCGCTGCGAAAATGAAGATATGCTCATCGAGCTTATGGTCAGTCATACCGACGGAACCATTGAGGATTTTAAGGAATCAGGTTTTGTCATAAAAGGCGAAGATGCGGTAAGGCAATTTTTTCGTGTTTCAGTGGGGCTGGACGCTCAAATACTGGGTGACCTGCAGATCATAAAACAGGTGAAGGAAGCCTACGAACTTGCTGTAGAAATGGGTATGGTCGATAGTTTGCTAAACAGGCTTATGCAGTTCGTCTTCCGTGCCCATAAACGCTCCCGGTCTGAAACGGACCTTGCAAGCGGTGCGGCTACTACGGCATACGCTGCCGTGAAGTTTGCCCGTCAACGGCTGGGTTCGCTTTCTGGCAAGAACATTGTTTTGGTTGGAACGGGAAAAATCGGAAAGGTAACCTGTAAGAACCTGATTGCCCTTGGTGCCCGGGAAGTCACGCTCATCAACCGGAACCGGGAACGGGCTGAAGACCTTGGAGAACGTTTTGATCTGCCATCTGACGGACTCGAAAATATAGCTGAGCATATTGCTGATGCGGACCTGGTTATTGTAGCAACAGGAGCTGAGAATCCCGTCATCACCAAAAAACATGTAATGGGCCTTGGTGAAAATAAAAAGAAGGTGCTGTTGGATTTATCAGTTCCCAGGAACATAGACCCGGATATTGCCGATATCTCCGGAATAGAGTTGGTTAATATGGACATGCTTAATGATACCACAGATGAAGCTTTCCAAAAACGGAAGGAAAATGTGCCGTTAGTTGAAGCCATCATCGAAGAAGAGCTGCAAGATTATAAAAAATGGCTGGCTGAACAGAAGATCGTCCCTACCATTGTTGCTTTGAACGATAAAATGGAGGAGATACGGAAGTCCGAAATGGCCCGTTATCAAAAACGCTTTGCGGGTGAAGACGTTGCCGAGGTTGAGCGGCTTACCCGCCGCATCATCAATAAGATTGTTGCTCATCCCATAGATCATCTCAAGGAAAATCACGAAACTTCGGGCCTTATTGATGCCGTTAATTCAATGTTCAGGTTGAATCGCAACGGGAAGTGACACTTAGCTTATTTTATCCTAATGTCTAAAACATTCATCATAGGTACACGTGACAGTAAACTGGCAACCTGGCAGGCCGAATGGGTAGCGCGACGGCTCGAGGAGTCAGGGCACCAGGGCCGGCTAAAGTATATCAAGACCGAAGGAGACCTGGTCCTTGATACCCCTTTGCCCATGATGGGCGGGAAAGGTGTTTTTACCAAAGCACTGGATGACGCTTTGCTTGCGGGGGAAATTGATCTGGCTGTTCATTCCTTTAAAGACGTCCCAACTCGTCTTCCCGACGGCTTGAAAGTAGCCGCCATTGCCGAACGCGAAGATCATCGTGATGTATTGGTAACCCGAAAAGGGCTGGCTTTTTTGGATGTTCCAGACTATAAGGCGATTATTGCCAGCAGCAGCCTTCGAAGAATGAGCCAATGGTTGGACCGCTATCCGAAGCATACAATGACAGACATCAGGGGCAATGTCCAGACCCGTTTGCGCAAACTGGAGGAGAGCGATTGGGACGGGGCCATATTCGCCGCGGCCGGTTTGATCAGGCTTGAAATGGAAGGTATAGCCGACCAGTATCTTGATTGGATGATACCGGCGCCCGCACAAGGCGCCATGGCTGTAATGACGCGGGAAGAAGATATAAACACCCAGCAGGCGCTGGCACTAGTCCATCATAAAGATACAGCACTATGTACCACCATAGAACGTGATTACCTGAATGAACTCGAAGGCGGCTGCAGTGCTCCGATCGCGGCCCTTGCTTCTGTAGAAAACGGGAAAGTTTATTTAAAAGCAGCCATTTTAAACCCGGACGGGACCGGCCGGATCGATACACAACTCTCGGAAGATATTGAGCAGGCCCGGGACCTTGGCAGAAAAGCCGCTGCGATAGCTCTCGAAAAAGGTGCCGGTGAAATTGTTTCCCGGATCAAGGGCTAAGCATGAAAGGAAATATGCCTGTTTTATCGACCCGAAAAGCCACAGAAGAAGAAGAAAAGCTTGCCCACAAAATGGGCTTTAGCCTGGTAAGCCATCCCTTGCTGAAGTTTGAGTACCTGGAACCGGACCAAGGCGAGTTGGAGTTCGAGAAAATGGCTCCTGACGCCTGGGTTTTCACAAGCAAAAACGGTGTTGAGGGGTTTATGCGAATCTTTGAACAAGGTTTGATTCCTTTAAAGCCCAAAAAGATTTTTGCTGTAGGGAGGAAAACCGCCTCAAAACTTAAAGCGGCTGGGTTTGATGCGGAGGTTCCAGAGAGAGAACATGGTACTGCTCTGGCCAATCTGATCGTTGATCATGAATATATCCATTCCGTTGTCCATTTTTGTGGGAACCTCAGGCGTGACGAGCTTTCTGAGATCCTTGTTCGGAATGGCGTTCAGGTAAACGAACTTTTTGTATATAAAACCATCCGGGAGAAATATCAAAATGATTTCCCACAAGATATGCAAGCCATTTTGTTTTATAGTCCCAGCGCAGTAGAGGCCTTCGGAGAAGCTTTTAAAAGGTACAGTGACGTACCGTCTGTCGCGATCGGTTCTACAACCGCTGCCGCTCTAAGTCAACATAATTGCCAAAAGATAATCGAGGCTAAAGATGCTTCTACCGCATCCATGTTGAAAGCCTTAAAAGAATATCTGTAAAATACCCGTAATGCCACATAACTTCCCTGATTTAAAGAACGACCTTCTCTTAAAAGCCCTTGCTGGTGAACCGGTCGAACGACCACCGGTCTGGATGATGCGGCAGGCCGGACGCTATTTGCCCGACTACATGGAGCTTCGGGATAAATATACTTTTTTTGAGCGAGTCGAGAAGCCTGAGCTGGCTGCGGAAATCACCATCATGCCCATCGAGCAAATAGGAAGCGATGCGGCTATACTTTTTTCCGATATCCTCGTAATTCCGCAGGCCCTGGGTTTTGAAGTTACCATGAACCCCGGCGAAGGACCGCGGCTTCCCAAACCTATACGCAGCGAAGATGAAGCCTTAGCTCTTTCGGTCCCTGATGTTGAGGACCGTCTCCATCATGTGATGGACGCGTTAACATTAACCAGAAATGAACTCAATGGACGTGTTCCGTTGATAGGATTTGCCGGTGCTCCATGGACTATTCTCTGTTATATGATTGAGGGCAGGGGATCCAAAGATTTCTCGAAAGCGAAGGAATTTTGTTACAGGCATCCGGAAGCGGCCAGGCATGTTTTGGATATTATTACCGAAACCACGATCAGATACTTGAATGCTCAAGTGCGTGCGGGTGCCCAGGCTGTGCAGGTATTTGATAGTTGGTCAGGTCTTCTCAGTCCGGAAGACTTCTCCGAGTTTTCAATGCCTTATTTGGAAAGGATCACCAAAGCCGTTGAAGGGGTGCCGGTAATTTTGTTCGCCAAGGGCAGTTGGTACGCATTAGAACGATTGGCATTCCGTACCACGGCATCCGCCCTTTCTCTGGATTGGACCATAAGCCCCGAATATGCACGTAAAGCTGCCGGAGACATTACCCTGCAAGGAAATTTTGATCCGAGCCGCCTGCTTTCCCCGATACCTGAAATCAAAAGGCAGGTGAAAAGAATGATAGATCGTTTTGGGAAAGACCGATATATCGTAAACCTTGGCCACGGTATATTGCCACATGTGCCGGTAGACCACGCCAGGGCGTTTGTGGATGCGGTTAAAAGTTATCATTGATTAACTATACTAACTCAGGCACAAAAAAGATGTGCCAACGGCATAGCGCAGCCGGATTGACAGGTATTTGGTTACAATCCATGAGATCAACCCGGAAGCCTGCCCTGAGCGCAGTGAGCGTAGCGAAACGAAGTCGAAAACTTGCCTGAATTGCACTCAATGCAAAGTTGTCAAATCTTCTCTGGTTGCTTGAAGGATGTTATCTTTATTCGAATCAGCGGCTTGCCAGATTTGACAACTTTTGGAAACCATTTCGACTTCGTTTCGTTACGCTCCACTGCATTCTTTTAGACTGACGTGGGTATTGCATTAATGCCCAATGGGATGGGATACGTAAGGCTCGGGCATTGCCCATTGAGTCAAGGTTTAGGCTGGATCAATCCGACAGATAATAAACAACTGTTGAGACAACCCGTACTTTTTTTATGTGGGGATTATTATTGTCCCGGGGGGTAATGCTAAATTGCCCTTGTGTTGCGGTTTTGATTTTGCCAAGCTCGCTGTTAGAATCTTCTGCAAATTTTGTGGCAACTTCTCTGGCTTCCTTGGTGGCTTCTTCAATCATTCGCGGCTTAATCTCATTTAGCCGTGTAAAAAGAAACTCCGTTTGGACCTGGTATTCCTCTCCACCTAATGCAATGCCCTGTTTCCCAAGATCGGCCAGTTCTTTCATTATGGAACGAATCTCTTCCACGTTTTCGGAGTATACCGTAACTATTTGTGTGGCAACATAACGAAATTCGGAATCACCTTCTCCCCCATAGCGCTGAGCTGATTTATCCGTAACCACCGGACTGTCCGTGGATATTTCATCTTCACTTATGCCCTGTTCAATTAAAAAGGATTTTATGATGTCTGCGCTGTTTTCCAGTGAAATATAGATATCTTCAAGCTCATTGCTGGCTTCGGTAAAACGAATCGGCCAAATTACTATATCTGCCGGATGTTCCTGCTCTGATAATCCTTTTACAGTTACCGTTCGTTCATATTCTTTAAAAGTGACAATGGCATTACTTAGCAAATAACCCAATGCCGCCAGCCCTAAAAAAATTGAAATGCCAAGTATGATGAAACTATGTTGATTCTTTTCTTCCATTTTATGCACCTTAATTTTATTTTACCTTTCCCTAATAATAAGAACTGTATAACGCTAAAAGAAGTACGATTTTTCTTGTGTCCGTCACGATAACTACATGGTATCCCCGGTAAGACATTAAATTGTACCCATAGACCTCCAGACCTCAGATTTTTGACCTTAAACCCACAAATAAAAGAAAATTTCAGAAGCTTCATACTGGATTTGCAGGATGATATTTGCAAAAAACTTGAAGAGGTTGACGGCAAAGGTATATTTCAGGAAGATACCTGGGTTCGTGATGAGGGTGGTGGCGGAATCACACGGGTGATGGAGCGTGGTGATGTTTTTGAAAAAGGTGGGGTAAGTACATCCGAGGTATTCGGTGAACTGCCCGAGCTGATTCGCGAACGGTTCAACGTTAACCAGGGCTGGTTTTACGCCACAGGCATTTCTTTGGTGATCCATCCCGAAAACCCCATGGTCCCCACTGTTCATGCTAACTTCCGTTACTTCGAACTATATGAAAAAGAAGGTGGCCGGCCAGTTGATGCATGGTTTGGGGGCGGCGCCGATTTGACGCCTTATTATCTTCAGGATGAAGACGCCGTTCACTTCCATAAGGTGCTTAAAGACGCGTGTGATCAACACGGCAAAGAGCTTTACCCGGACTTTAAATTAAAATGCGACGAATATTTTTACAGTGCTCATCGTCAGGAAGCCCGCGGTATTGGTGGAATCTTCTTCGATTATCTAAGAGAGCAATCAGGCCGGCCTATTTCTTTCTGGTTAGACCTGGTTAAAGATTTAGGCAAGTCATTTTTGACGGCTTATATTCCAATTGTATTGCGCCGTAAAAAAGGAAACTACACTGAAGAGCAACGCTATTTTCAAGAAATCCGAAGGGGACGTTACGTTGAGTTTAACTTGATCCATGATCGTGGAACGCTGTTTGGCTTAAAAACCGGCGGCAGGACCGAATCGATTTTAATGAGCCTTCCTCCCCGGGCCCGCTGGGATTATAATTATCAGATAAAACCCGGCAGTAAGGAAAACTATACAATTCAGGTATTAAACAATCCGAAAAACTGGATTTAAGTTGCCTATGTAAGGGCATCTATGAAAATTTTTAGTTAGTTAAATAGAAGTTTTAATAATTTTACAAATATTATTAAAATCTATATATATATTGACTGCTGAAGTGCGTTAACAATACCTAACTAACTGCTAATTTAATTACCTTTTTTCTAACAGATGCTCTCTCAACAGTTACACCCCAAAAAGCCGGCAGACTACCCATCTCTGACAGGTTATGAGATAAATGATGAAGCTGAGTTCGTGGAGCGAAATATACTTGTTCATGCTTCTGCCGAGCTCAAGAAAGGTGATTCCCCAGCTTCTTTTTTTTCACCATTAGAAAAAAAAGATAATAATTTTATAGCTTCGTGTGTTATAGAAGAAACTCCAATTTATCTATTTATTGAAGAAAATAACCCGCAAAGAACTGTACAGGACATAGTTAATGTTGGACTTGACCATATTAAAGGGTATTTTGCAGTTAAGAATTTTGTAAAATATACCCAGAATGACGAGGACGTTGATAGTATTGAGCACATTTTTTTTGAGGGATACGATGAACGATTGAACAATCGAAATCCCGGACCATTATAAATTTTTAAAAGGCTATATCCCTGGTGCTTTATATATCTTCCAAAAATCGTTTTCCGCAACAATTGTATAATCTACCTAAAAATAAAAAAATATTTGTACACTGCCAGTCCGGCGCGTGTACATCCTTATCTTCCACTCTGCTTAAACGTTACGGCTACAGTGCAATATTTGTTGATAGTCAGTTTAGTAGTTGGAAAAAAGCCGGACATAAAATCTTAACCCCAAACATACGTTAAGTTCTATAAAAATAAGAACATATTGTTCAGTATTTTTATTGAGTATTACATCTAATTATTTATATACCTAAACTACCCTTATGGCTTACAGAGAAAACGTCACACATGACTTAGAAAATTACGCTAACATCCTCAAGGCAATAGCTCATCCATTGAGGATCGCTATTATAGAATTGCTTGATGAGAAGGATGGCATGTCCGTTACCAGTATTTATGAAAAACTGGGAATTGAACAAGCTGTAGCTTCTCATCACTTAGGAATTCTAAAGAACAAAGGTGTTCTTGTGTCTTCCCGAGCTGGTAAAAATATGATTTACCAATTAAGACACAAGCAAATATCTCAAGTAATGAAATCCCTGGAAAAATTCGTTGATTAATTTTGTCAGATAGGATTACTTAAATAAGGGCAAAAAAACTTTTTGCCCTTATTTCTTTTCATTAACCCGGTCAATGCTTGATTGACAGGCTGGTATGGCAAGGCTTTTCGCAAGGAGCCGTTAAGAGCTTGTTTGCATTAACCCCTTTTTACTAGTCATGGATTTATTTACCCCGTCCGGTCCTGGCAAAAAAAACAGAAATCCGCATGAGCCGCTTGCTACTCGCATGCGTCCTCAAAAGTTGGAGGAATTTGCCGGTCAGGGACACATTCTGGGAGAGGGTAAACTTCTCAGGAGAATGATTGAAAGTGGAATTATTGGATCTCTTATCTTTTACGGTCCTCCAAGTTCCGGGAAAACAACATTGGCCCATGTTATCTCCCAAGAGATTAAAGCAGGGTTTGTTGTTTTAAACGCTGTATTGGATGGCATCAAAGACCTCCGTGAGGTTGTCAAGAAGGCTGAAGATCAGCTGAAAGCGAATCGCGGGAAAACAATTCTTTTTGTGGATGAAATCCATCGCTGGAATAAAGCCCAGCAGGATGCATTACTGCCTCATATAGAGTCCGGTTTGCTCACTCTTATAGGTGCAACTACCGAAAATCCATTTTACTCTCTTGTTGGTCCTCTTTTATCTCGCTGCCAGCTTTTTGAGATGTATCCGTTCACAACCGAAGAAATCGATACCTTGATAGATCGAGCCATTCACGATGAGGAGCGTGGGTTGGGGAAAATGGATATTGCGCTTTCTGATGAAGCTCGTGGATACCTTTCCGAATACGCTGGTGGTGACATACGCAATGCATTAAATGCACTTGAAATGGCTGCTGTTACATCTGTACCGGAAAAGAGCGGCAAGCGAAGGATTGATTTGAACGTGGCGCGAGAGTCTATACAAAAGCGGGTTGTACGCTATGCAAGAAGTGGTGACGAGCATTATCATTACGCTTCTGCTTTTATCAAATCCATGCGGGGCTCAGATCCGGACGCTTCTTTGTATTGGATGGCCGCAATGCTGGAAGGGGGAGAGGACCCTATTTTCATTTTCCGGCGTATGCTTATTTTTGCCTCTGAAGATGTGGGGCTTGCAAACCCTCAGGCACTCACCATGGTTAATAGTGCCCAGGAGGCTTTTGTGAAATGCGGAATGCCTGAAGGGTTGTATTTCCTTAGCCATGCCTGTTTATACCTTACTCTCGCACCTAAAAGCAACAGTACTTCAGCTATTTTTTCTGTTATTTCTGAGCTTAAGGAGAAGGGTGTTCAAAATGTGCCGGCCCATTTAAAAGACAAAACGGCCAATAAGCTTCAAGCCCGCTATCTGGACGTTGAAAATGCATCCAAAGATTACAAATACCCGCACAGCTTTAGTGATCACTGGGTCGAGCAAGATTATCTCCCGGATTCTTTGAAAGAGAAAAGCTGGTACAATCCGGGTGACCGGGGCGTTGAGAAGCAACTTTGGGACAAGCTGCAGGGAATAAAAGAGAAAAAAAGAACCACCCGCTGAAACCAATCAGCGAGTGGTTAAAGGACAATCATACAAGAACAAGCCAGCATGGTTAGATGAGTTTCAGAAGTTAAAGCTAAAGAAGAACCTTGCCATTTTTATCTTAGATGATCTTGCCCAGCCATCCGCTCTCCTTTTGCGTGAGCTATAAGCACCATTGCCCCCTTTAAATCGCCCATGGCTTCGGCCCTTCCCCTTCTGCTCTTGCTTTAGATTACTCCGTTGCTTGCCCACTGCTTCTCCGGAGCTACTCCGGGAATTCCCGGAGTAGCTCCGGAGAAGCAGTGGATAAACGCTGGAGGAATTCAGGCCCTGCTACCTGTTTGGCAGGGTATTTTCCTATATATTAGGTTTGGTAGAGTCAAAGGCTTATGCCGACGAGGAAGAAAGCATTTTCGTCATAAAAATTCATGATAGCCGTTGATGTCAGCGTGAAGCTGAATGTTTCGGATACCTGGATTTCCCGGCCGGTACTTATGCCTGAATTGATCACCCCGGCTTTGCCGGTACCGTACATTTCGGCCTCGTGAGGTGTGAATCCAACAAACACATCAAAAGCTGAAACCGGATAACCTATTTCTGCGTATACGGAATTATCATTATCGTTGGTGACAAAAACGCCCGCCGTAAGACTTACGGGAAAACTCTCGGGTCCTGTATAGCCAGCCCCGAGCTCTAGAAAATGAGCTTCTGAATCAAAGTAGTTTGTCGCGGGGTCATCCGGGAAGGTATAATCTGTAATCGAAAACGCCAGGCCGCCGCTTCCCCCCAGATCAAGGCTGTAAGCCGCAAACCAGTCAATTTCAGAGCCAGCAGCCGAGCCGGTGGTAGCGAAAGCAGCCCAGCCGCCGATTTTAAGGTTGCCCGCAGCGAAGGATATTCCAGGCTGAAGGCTCGGTGAATTGCCAAAGTCCGTTCCTCTCCATACATATCGGCTGGCAATGTCTAGATCAAGATTAATGGCTTCCTGCGCTTTTGCCTCTGCCGAGGCCATAAAGGCTAAGCTAAATAAAATAAATACTGTTTTTAAAGTAGTTTTCATGTTGTTAGTTTTTAAATGTTGGGATGAGGAAGATTAAGCCGGAATGACCGGTTCTTCAGTTTCATTGCCATTTGTTATGGCGACACGGGCAAAGTCAGGATAAGCATGGTTGCCATGCTCTGAGGCATCAAGGCCATGATATTCGATTTCTTCAGTTACCCGCACTCCCATTGTGGCTTTAAGAAGCCCAAAGACAGCAAATGAGAAAAGTAATGTGAACCCTATAATAGATGTGCTGCCTATAAGCTGAACCATGAAACTTGCTTCAGCAGAAAAAATGCCAACAGCGAGTGTCCCCCAGATACCGCATATCCCGTGTACCGAAATTGCGCCTACCGGGTCGTCGATTTTGACTTTGTCGAGGGCATTGATAGCTACCACAACAAGGCCGCCGGCTAATAAACCAATAACCACTGAACTAACCGGTGATACAACATCGGCGCCTGCAGTGATGCCTACAAGGCCGGCAAGAATGCCATTCAAAGCCATTGGGGCATCATTATGTTTCATTATAATATTAGTGACAACCATGGATCCAAGAGCTCCGGCAGATGCGGCCAGGGCGGTTGTAACAAATACATAAGAAACCGCGATAGGATCGGCGCTCAAAACGGAAGCTCCGTTGAACCCAAACCATCCGAACCAAAGTAAATAAACACCGACTGTTGCCAGCGGGATATTGTGGCCTGGTATCAATTTTACTTTGCCATCTTCATACTTGCCTTTTCTTGCACCTAAAAGGATGACACACGCAAGGCCTGCAAAACCGCCGACGGCATGTACTAAAGTAGATCCGGCAAAATCATAGAACCCCATTTCAGCTAACCATCCGCCTCCCCATAACCAGCTCCCGGTAATCGGGTAGGAGATGGCAACGAGAAGGGTACCGAAGATCATAAAGGCTGAAAGTTTTACACGGCCCGTAACACAGCCCGAAACAATAGTTGCTGCGGTCGCGGCGAACATCCCCTGGAAAATAAAATCAGACCATATGGTCATTTCCATTCCATAAGCTGGGGTTAGGTAATTAAAAGCATCATTAGGATCAAAGCCTATTCCGAATCCCCCAAAGCCGAGGAACCCATTAAAGTCTCCGGGGTACATTAACTGAAACCCAATTACGGCGTATGTAATGATGCCGACGCATAGAATGAAAACGTTTTTATAGATGACGTTGACCGTGTTCTTAGCCGGGGTGAGCCCGCTTTCTACGGATGCGAAACCCAGGTGCATGATAAAGACCAGAATGGCTCCGATAAGAATCCAAAGGTTATCTACAATGAATTTGGCATATTCGGGAGAATCCTGGAATTCTTCGACAGAGGAATAGGAATCCGTGGTTTCTATTTGAGCCAATGTATATGATGCTTTATGAATAACATCTTCTGATACGGCATTTTCCTGTACGGCCGTTTCTGCAAATGCAGAAGTGGTTAACAGAAAAATGAATAGTAATAAAGTAATGGCGTGTGAGTAAATTCTCATATTAATTTAAGTTTAATTGATAAATGACAGAAAAATTTAAGTCTATTATTTTTAAAGTCAAAATATTTAAGTAAAAAATATCAATTACCTTTACTTATTAATGATAAATACTTGGAAAACCGCTTTTATTAAGGCATGATTTATTTCAGGAAATTACGGTTATCCTTCTCTGTTCATCTTATCTTATTTGGAAACAAAGATTAAAAACAATGTTACATGATTAAACTTGCAGTTATCAGCGGTACAGACCGCCCCGGCTCAAATGCTTTAAAAGTCGCTGAATTTGTTTGTGAAAAATACCGCGCACTCGATGTTGATGCTTTCGTTGTCAACTTATGTGACTTCCCTGTTGCAGATACAGCCGGCGGCCAATATAGCGGTGATATTCCCTCTATTAAGCAGTTCAATGAGAAAATTATATCTGCTGATGGTATGGTGTTTGTAGTACCCGAATATAATGGTTCGTATCCGGGCATCCTTAAATTATTTATTGATTATCTTCCTTATCCGAGGGCATTTTCAAAAGTACCGGTTAGCTATATCGGTGAATCGGATGGAAAATTCGGGGCGCTAAGAAGCATAGAGCAGCTCCAGCATGTGTGTGGTTACCGTTACACTTTCAATTTCCCGGAGCGAGTGTTCATAACAAAAGTAAGCAAGATGTTTGATGAAGACGAAGGCCCTGATGATGATTTTACGAAAAGGCTGCTCGATTCTCAGGTTAAAAATTTTATTCGTTTTGTAGATGCGCTGAACCAGGCCGATTTGACTAAGAAAAAAGTCCCGGAATAAATAGGTTGCGAAAGGCATAAACAGTTGTTTCTTATATTGGAGATTAGTCAATCATGTAGCTTCTCTAAAGTCCGGGATTTGATTATGGAAAACTCGTTTATGAACAGTCATTTATACGGATTTTATTTAAACATGCTTTCATGAGAATTATAAGTCTTGTGCCGAGCTTCACAGAAATGTTGTTTGATTTTGAGCTGCAGGACCAGATCGTGGGGAGAACGCGGTTTTGTGAGCGCCCGGCTCACAAGGTGAAGGACATCAAGGTTATTGGCGGGACCAAAAACCCAAAGATCGACAAAATAAAACAGCTAAAGCCTGACTTTGTTATTGCCAGCAAGGAAGAAAACCGAAAAAGGGATGTAGAAGAACTCAGGGGCTTTACTCATGTACATGTAACAGATGTAAAGACTGTGAAAGATGCCATGGCTTCAATACATGAGCTCGGGAGGCTTCTGGGCCGGGAAAAGCAGGCCAGTAAAATACTTTCAGCCGTGAAGCGGGAAATGGGTAGAATTCCGTTGATCAAACCCGCAACCGCGGCATATTTCATTTGGCGCAAACCCTGGATGAGCGTGGGCGGCGATACCTACATAAATGATGTAATGCAGCAATGGGGGCTGGAAAACATTTATGCTGAAGAAAAGCGTTATCCTGAAATCATTCTGGAGAAACTGGCGGATGCTCAGCCTGAGTTTATTCTTTTAAGCTCAGAACCATTTCCTTTTAAGGAGAAGCATGTTCAGGAAGTTGTTCAATGTTGCCCCAACTCTTCCGTTGTGTTGATTGACGGCCAATGGTTCAGTTGGTATGGCTCACGAATGGTGGAAGCTTTCGGAGAATTAAATGAATGGAGAGCAGTTATCAAGGGCGAGTCCGGTAGTGTTTAGTTAACAATTTGGGGTTATTTGTTAAATCGCACGATAGACGAGCGTATCCCGTTTATAGTTCTTACATTCATGCATTACGTTGAAGTATTATACTCCAAAAAAAGATAATGAAAGTTCTGACAGTTGCTTTAATTTCCTGCTTAGCGTTTGCTTCATGTTCAGCCAGTGGTGAGGTGCAGCAAAGTTCTGGCAATTGTAATTCCGAAGGGCGACAAGATGTGGCCGGGGCTTTACATGAGGAGCCTTCCGCCGAAGCTTTGATTGAAGCTCAATCTCTTTATATAAAAGGTATTACCCAGTTTGAGATCGGAGACTATGAACATGCAGTTGATTACTTAAAACTTGCAAAAAGCCTGCACCCCGGAAGTTTCGGTATAAACTATGCCTTGTTGGATGCTTATCTGGAACTGGAGGATTTAACTAATGCCGTGTATTATGGTCAAAAGGCTGTTGAAATAATGCCGGATAACAAATGGAACAGGCTTAAGCTTTCGGATGCGTTTCGCCGCCTTGGCAAGATTGATGATTCTCTGGACGAGTTGAATGCTATTCTGAAAGTTAATCCGAATGATTTAGATGTCTTGTTTTTGATCGCTTCGGTAAAGTCCAATCAAGGTCGTTATGAAGAATCTAACGAAACTTATGAGAAGATCCTTAATTTAAGAGGTTCAGAACGCTCAGTGCATTACCAGCGATTTCAGAATTTCACGAGTTTGGGTGATTCAGATGCTGCTATTGACGAATTGGAGCAAATTCGAAAGCTCTCACCGGGTAATTTACGTACGCTTCATACACTTAGTCAGTTTTACCTGGAAAGCAATCAGCCTGGTGAGGCCAAAGAAGTTCTCGAGGATGCCATGCAGCGAAATCCGCGGGATCCCGAGACCCTGATTAGTTTGTCAGATATTTACATTAATGAAGGTGACTGGCAAACTGGTGGTGAAATTATGAATTCAATTGTCGCTGACCCGTTAGTCGGTGAAATGGACAAGGTTGAACTGGTCCAGTATATGTTAAGCAAATCTGCACAAGAGCAGGGCAACGAAAAGTATTTTGAAACCGTGCAAACCATGGTTGAAACCATGGTTGATAAAAATAGTGACTTCGGCTTAAGCCATGCCCTGGCTGCAGAGTATTACAGCATGATTGAGGATTACAACAGAGCTCTTGTCCATTTGGAGAGGACTACCAAGCTTATGCCTAATAATGAAATTGCCTGGAAACAGCGTCTCCAATTCCTGCAAATGCAGAGTCGGCATGAAGAAACCATTGAAGTAGGGCTGCAAGCCGATGAGAAAGTACCTGATGATGCCACCATTCAATTCTTTCTAGGTGGTGCATATTTCTTGTCGGATGATAATGAAAATGCAATCAAGTGGCTGAAAAGTGCATCGGAAATGCCGGCCCGCGCACCACTTAAATCTGTTATTTTGGGGACACTTGGTGATTCTTATGCTTCGACAGAGAAGTGGGAACCTGCTAATGAAGCCTACGAAAATGCTATACGTTACGATTCCGAGAACGACGTTACCCTTAATAATTATGCCTATTACCTGGCTGAGCAGAATGAAAGGATAAACGAAGCCAAAGATATGGCTAAAAAAGCATTATCGATAAACCCTGATAATTCTACTTATTTGGATACCCTGGGTTATATCTTTTTTAAGCTGGAGGAGTATGAAAAAGCCAAAGAATATATTGAATCGTCCTTAAATGCAGGATCAACCAGTGCCGAGGTAATGGAGCACATGGGTGACGTTTATGAAAAATTAGGTGATCTGGAAAAAGCCGCGCATTGGTGGCGGAAAGCCCTTGAAGAAGACGATTCGAGAACCCATTTGCAAGAAAAATTAAGCTAAACTAACCTTGAATTATATATTTTTTAAAGGCACAGCATTGGTGCCTGCTATACTAATATTGTCTGCTTTGTTGCTGAGCAGTTGTGCTCCGTCATCCGTAGTAATGGATGATGATGAGTATTCGACTACAGAATTAAATGCATCGGAACTATTTGCTGAAATGCCGAACTATGATCCCTTTTTGCAGTCTATAGAAGGTAAAGCACGTGCCCAGATTAGTCGTCCGGGTGAGAGCGAGCGCGCTACGATATACTTCACATCAAACCGTGATACAAGCCTGTTGCGTGTACGCAACACACTGGGCATCGAAGGTGGAAGGGTGCTAAGTATGGAGGACTCGGTAACCCTGTACAATCGTATAGATGAGTACGCTCAACGGTTTTCAAAAGAGGATGCCGCCTATCATTACCTTAACGGTATCACGGCAATGAACTTAGTTGAGATCATGAATCCTGACATCCGAAAGTACGGGCCCGAACAGGTGTTGATGAATGATGAAGCTTATTTAATCGTGATGGATGATGGAAGCCGTTTTTATCTGGACAGAGATGATCTGCATATTACCCGTGTTGAATACCCTACAGAGTCTCCCGAGGCATTTTCGATATTTGTTTTTCAGGACCACGTAATGGTTGAAGGTTATAGACTGCCTCGTAGGATACAGATTTTGAGTTCAGACCAAAAATCCAATATTTTTTTATTAATCCGTTCGCTGGAAGTAAACCCCCCGAACCTGGAATTTGACCTTGAGATACCTGAAGATATTCAGATCGAGCGCATATGAAACTTTTTTACTATTTAGGGTTATCTGCTTTTCTGGTTATTATTCTGAATCTAGCAGCCGGTGCTCAGGATTATAATAGTATGCGCCAGGAATTGCAGGAAGAGCAGAATAAAGCCAGATCGAACATTAATTCTTTGCGTGAGCAGATTGAAGCCGCTGAACAACAGATCAGCCGGGTAGACGATGAATACAACCGTGTTTATCAAAAATATCAAAACCTGGAAAGAGAAATTGCATTAAGGGATGAAGTTATAATTAATTTACAGGATGAAGGACGTCATCTTTTACAAGAGATTGATATAAATCGGCAATCTATAAAAGCACTTGCTGACGATCTGGAGAGGCTGATCGGGAATTATCAAAAAACGCTTACTTACTTATATAAAAATGGGCGAATCCCTGACGTGGCTTTGCTCCTGACAGCGGGATCTATAAATCAAATGTTGATCCGTTCTTATTACCTTAACCGATTTGATGAATACAGGCAGGATCAATCTGATCAAATTGAAGCAGCTCAGGAAGAACTCGAAAAAACAAAGAATGAACTGGTAGCCAATCAAGAAAAAAATGATGTTCTGTTGGCGGAAAAGCAGTCAGAACAAGAAAAACAGCGGCAAGGTATATCACAACAACAAGAAATTGTTGAGAATACCCGCCGTAACCGCCAAAGATGGAGAGACAGATTGGCATCATACGAATCGGAAGTTGATGAATTGGAAGATACTTTGAGCAAGCTTATTAATGATGAGGTGGAAATAAGGGAAGCTGAAAGTAATAAATTGCGTATCATTGAAGCCGAGCGTAAAAGAAGACTTGCAGAGGCTGAAGTCGTTGGTGATGAGACCGCTATTGCCCGTTATTCTTCACCTTCTCGATCTGCTGGCTTGCCCTCCGAAGAGGAGATGACAATCGTTGAAGAATCTTTTAGCAAAGCCAAGGGCGAACTTCCCTGGCCTGTAGAATATGGGGCTATATCAGCCCAATTTGGGAATAAAGTTAACCCACTGTATGGAACCAAAGTGAATAATCCGGGAGTAGAAATAGCAACGGAGGCACAAAGTCCGGTTAAAGTAGTTCATGATGGTTATGTCTTTGCTGTGCAATCTTTGCCAGGTTTTGGAACCTGTATTTTCGTCAATCATGGACGGTATATTACCGTATATGGCAACTTGAGCGAAGTCAGGGCAAGAAGAAATGCCCATCTTAAGGCCGGTGACATTATCGGCCTTTCAGGAGATGACAATTCCTTGAAAGGACAGGCGTTATTTTTTATGGTGAGGGAAGGAAATATTAATCTTGATCCGGAGCAGTGGATTACAAGAAATTAATATACCGGGTTGACGAGGATTTATCAAACTACGAATATTAAAAAAAGGAACTTCATGGATAGCATATCAAGAGCTTTTGCCTATACAAGTACCACCTTAATGCTGGGTGTGATTATTTATATGTTTACGCAAAACATAGCACATTATGTTAATCAGCCTGGAGTAACCGGTATTGTCTTTTCTCTGGGCTTTTTATTGTTTTATCTCAATGTGAGTTACTTGCTGAGCAAGCGTTTTGCGCGTAAAACCATATTGTTAGAAAATTTCCCCTATGTGATGGCTTTCCTTTTGACCTTACCCGTAGTCATTTTATCCACCGTGACCGGACAATTTTTTATGGTCATTCATCAGGTCTTCTTTGTGCTTATCACTTTAATGGGTAGTCTGCTGGGAGCCTCTCTTGGTATTAAAAAAGGTCTGAAATTAAGAAAAGAATTTTTTAACAAAAGCGAGAACGAACCTGAAATCCCCGAAGACCTACGCCACGCCAGGGAAAAACTAAGTAATAATTAGTAGTTTAAAGTTTTTAGTTTACTGTTTTTGGTTTTGTAATAGTTACATGTATAACAATTAACTAAATTAGAAACTATAGATAAATGTCAGATCAAATTACACCGAGCCTGGAATTGAAGCTTCTTGAAAGGTCGGATTATAAAGCATTAAAAGCTTTGCAGCTTAAATGTTTCCCCGACATGAAACCCTATACCCAGGCACAGTTCCGTTCGCAAATAAAGCAGTTTAAGGAAGGGCAAATAGGAGTTTTCTATGGGGACGAGCTTATTGGATCTGCCAGTAGCCTGATATTGGATTTGGATGAATATTCCAAGAATCATACCTGGAATGAAATTGCCGACGAAGGGTACATTAAAAATCATGATGGGGAAGGGGATACCCTGTATGGCATAGAGGTGATGGTTGATCCGGAATACCGGGAAATGAAAATCGGTCGAAGGATTTATGACGCCAGAAAAGAACTCTGTGTGCGATTGAACCTTAAGCGCATCCTAGTAGGCGGAAGGGTACCGAATTACCATAAATATCAGAATGACATGAGCGTGCATGAGTATGTGCGCTCGGTAGCCAGTAAAAAAATTTATGATCCCGTCCTGACGTTTCAACTTCAAAACGGGCTGATTGTAAAGCGGATTATTTCTAACTACCTGGACGAAGACCACGAATCATGCGGTTACGCCACATTGATGGAGTGGGTAAATCTGGAGTATCAGCAGCAGGCCCCGAAAAGGAAGATCTCATCCTTGCCGGTCAGAATTTGTTGCATTCAGTATCAGATGCGGAAGATTAACAATTTCGATGACTTCGCCACTCAGGTTGAGTACTTTGTGGATGTGGCTTCTGAATACAAAAGTGATTTTGCCTTGTTTCCAGAACTTTTAACTACCCAATTATTAAGCTTCGAACATGAGAAACGTCCCGGCCAGGCTGCCCGTCAACTGGCCAATTATACTGATCAGTATATTGAATTTTTCACTGATATGGCTATAAGTTATAATGTAAATATTATCGGTGGTTCACATTTTACGCTGGAAGAAGATAATGTGTTCAACGTCTCATATCTTTTTCGCCGCGATGGCACTGTTGACAAGCAATATAAACTTCACGTTACACCTAGTGAGAGCTTGTGGTGGGGTGTTCAGCCGGGATCCAAACCTAAAGTCTTTGACACCGACCGCGGCAAAATTGCTATAAATATTTGTTATGATGTGGAGTTCCCGGAACTTGCCCGATTTGCTGTGGACAATGGAGCACAAATTATTTTTGTTCCTTATTGTACTGACGAACGCCATGGCTTTACAAGGGTGCGAACTTGTGCCCAGGCCCGGGCTATAGAGAATCAACTTTATGTAGCCATGGCAGGTACTACCGGAAATATCCCGTCTGTGGAAAATATGGCGATACAATATGCCCAATCGGCTATATTTACACCATCCGACTTTAACTTTGCAAGAGACGGTATAGCCGCCTTAGCCGAAGAAAATGCCGAAATGGTTGTTATTGCCGATGTAGATCTGGAAGTACTGCGGCGAGCGCGGCATTCAGGTACCGTAACCCCTTTGAAGGACCGCCGTACGGATTTATACGCACTAAAGTTTGAGGATAAAGATGAATACGACATGGTACTGAAAAAACTAGGATCCGAAGCCGCTGACGCCGGTAATATAAATGTCACTGGTTGATATGCCTTCATCGTAAAGATTACAAATTCATAAGGAATATCTATTATGAGATTTAATGCTACTTAATACTGTTGCTGAAATTAAAGGCAATGAAAGCCGGATGATATTTGATCTTATCAGCACATTTAGGTTCCTGGCCAGTAAACTCTAACCGGAATTAAATGACCTGGCCTGCTCAAAGAGAATTCAACCGCAGCGGTGGGTAGAACTGATTATCAGCTTTAATTCTTAAGCCTTGTCAAATAACGTAATGTTCTACCAGGTTCTATGGCATACCTATTAGGTATAGGCATTAATTGCTAATAAATACATTATTAATGTCAGTCCAATTGTTGAAACAGTTCAGATGCTGATTTATATAAACAATCACACCCGTTAAACATCTCTTCTTTCGAAGGTCTGGGCAGCTTGTTGTTTGGCAGAGAAGCGCCGGTGGTCCTATGAAACTCATCCGGAGTTCTTAAAACCGGAACTCCATCATCGTATTCGAGCATAAAAGACTTTAATTCGTCCCTCATCCTTTTTAAGACCGTTTGAAATTCCGGATCCTCCACCAGATTATTCAGCTCATGAGGATCACTAGATACATCGTATAATTCTTCTTCAGGTCGTGGCTGGATAAAAGGAGCCATCTGATGTTCATCCAGCCGGCCCTCCGCTTTTAGCCTTAGCATTTCCCCAAATGTCAGGCTGTTTAATGCATCTGCCGGTGGTGTGCCTGGCAGATCGTTAAAAAAATTCCTTATATATTTAAATTTTCGGTCACGTACTGACCGGACAAAATTTTCAACATCATGCCAATGGGCCTGACTATAGACATGGCTTCTTATTTCTGTTTTCACGTCTTCCAATACAGGGCTGAAATCATTTCCTACAAAGTTATTTTCGGCTTCAATACCGGCAAGAGACAGAAAGGTTGGGGCTATGTCCACTGAACTGACCAGTGATGCTGTTTCGGTGCCCGCTTTTACTCTCTCCGGCCATTTTACAATAAAGGGTGTTTTTATCCCACTGTCATAAAGGGTAGTTTTATCCCTGGGAAAAGGACGACCGTTATCACTGATGAAGAGAATGATGGTATTATCGCTGACCCCCTGTTTTTCCAGCGTCTCGACGACCTTGCCCACATATTGGTCCAGACGGCTGATTTCGTCATAGTACATGGCGAAATCCTTCCTCACTTCATCAGTGTCCGGCACATAGGGAGGCAGTACCACATCATCCGCTGTATGAGGCTGCTCAATAGCGCCTTTTCGGTATCCTCTGTGAGGGTCAGACGCTGCTAGCCAGAGAAAAAACGGACGGTCATCCGGCCGGTACTCAAGCAACGGTACCCACAGATTGCTGCCGCTTCCGTCATTAGCAGGAAGTTCACCGTAGGTTTTACGTAATTCATCAGTATTAGCTTCAGCCAGAAAGTCAAACCGGTCTTTCATGTGATCGCCCAAATGCCATTTTCCGGCCTGCCCCGTCCAGTAGCCAGAGGCCTTCATTTTCTCCACAAAGGTAATTTTGTCCGGGGGAATCTCCCAATGTAACTGTTCCGCATCTGTTTGATGTGGATAGGTCCCGGTAATAATACTTGCTCTTGACGGGCTGCAGGAACTGGTTGTCAAGTATGCTTGCTGAAACATCATCCCTTCCTCAGCCAGCTTGTCAATATTCGGGGTCCTGATGTCCGGATGACCACACGCGCCGCAATCATTCCACGCCATATCATCGGCGATAATAAGTACTATATTTGGAGGCTGTTGTCCTTCAGCAGGCTGATTCTTATTTGCTGCATTTGAATCAGATACAGCTAAAATTAAGATTAAGCAGCTAATCATCTGAAATAAGTGTTTTCTTGAAATCTGTTTCATTGCCTATTATATTTTCTTATGGTATAGGTGGTGTAAAAATATAGTGCTTTTCTTAAAGCATGGTATAGCCGATCATTCCATTCAGATATTTAACCCTGCTCGGGGTGATTTTTTCTTCCAGCACGTTTCACAGGGGCAAACACAAAAAACAAAATCAGTTATTAATAATCAAACCTAACAAATTGCCGTTATACAACTTATAAGGGTAAGGAGTTAATGTCAATTATATAATGGCTGTAAGATAATTTGCAGTGTTCTTCTTGAAGTTTAGCAACTTGCGCCGCTGAAACCCGCCAACCATTCTCAAGGTTTCGATATAAAACTTAATTTTTAAATGCTTTTAGCCACTACAACTAAAAATCATTATTCCTTAATAGTCCGGTTCTATGAAAAATCAGATAAAGAAGGTAACCACTTCAATGCAAAGCCTGTTCAATGTGGCCCAGATGCAAAAAATATACCGCAAACCACCCGGACAGGTTCCGGGCACGCCTATTCACACGGGCATCCAAAGGTTGGATGAAGTTTTACTTACGGTTCATGATTTCGATGAAGAACATTACAACGCTATTCCTATAAATGAAATCAAAAAATCGGAATCTTACCTGCAGGATCAGTCGAAAACCTGGATACAGGTACAAGGATTGCATGACATTGATAAGCTTAAAACAGTTTGGAACTATTTTGGTTTACATCCCCTCGTCCAGGAAGATATTGTCAGCACTTCTCAGCGTCCTAAAATAGAGCCTTACCCTGATGTTGTTTTCATTGTGCTGCGAATGATTACCCATAAAACAGAATCAAATGGCAGCGTAGGCTTAGACACAGAACAAGTAAGTATCGTTCTTAGCAAAAACTACATCCTTTCTTTTCAGGAGAGCGACAAAGCCGTATTTGAACCTATATTTAAACGGCTAAAGCTCCCGAATACCTATTTAAAGAACTTAGGGCCCGACTACCTGGCCTATGCTTTGATTGATACTATTGTGGATCACTATTTCCAGGCACTGGACCTGATTGGCGAATCGATTGATAATTTAGAAGAGCTTATTATTACAGAACCCAAAGAAAGTTATCTGCAAAAAATTCAGGCGCTTCGAAAAGATTTGAACTTCTTCAGAAAATCAGTATGGTCATTGCGCGAGGGCATCAATTCATTGATTAGAGACAAATCACCGTTTATGACCGATGAGGTTAAAGTTTATCTAAGAGATGTGTCCGACCATGTGGTTCAGGTGATAGACAATATCGAGATAAATAGGGAGATGATATTCGGGCTTATCGACATCTACATGTCAGGTTTAAGCAACCGGATGAATGAAGTGATGAAGGTGCTAACTATTATTGCCACCATCTTTATTCCTCTAACCTTTGTTGCGGGTTTATACGGGATGAATTTTGATCCGGAAACCAGCCCCTTGAATATGCCGGAGCTGAAATGGTACTATGGATACCCCTTTGCACTTCTGTTAATGCTTGTGATGTCTTTGACGCTGATTGTCTTCTTCAGAAGGAAAGGCTGGATGTAAATGGTAAAATACGCTTACCTTGAACGGCCGCATTTTATTATGGATGAACTTTCAACTCCTTCTTACCCATCCCGAAATCCCTGGGCAAGCGCTTAAAATCGCTTTTTATACCAATGTTGATATACATAGTGCTATTATGTACATTAATTCTATGTATAAATATTATAAATAACAAAGACTCAACATGGACATCAGCAAGGATTTGGTTGCCGCCTCCGCCACGCTGCGCGATATTTGGGCGACCATTTTCCCGGTAAAGGGACAACGGTTGACGCCAGTCATCCAGGAAGGTTAACGCGCAATCATGGAACCCGGGAAGCGGAACACGCTCGAGCAGCAAATAAAACAGTGGCGGGTATACCTGCATCGCCACCAGTCTATTTACCAAACCGATGCAGAGGAGTTGGAAAGCCACCTTCGGGATCAGGTAGAAGCTCTCATCGACAGCGGCCTGGCGGACGACGAAGCCTTTCTGGTGGCAGTCAAGCGGATGGGCAATGTCGATTCTCTCTCACGTGAGTTCGCACGTGAGCATTCCGAGCGTCTGTGGAAGCAGCTGGTGGTTGCCACGGATACTGGTGCCGCATCTCGTGGCGCTCTGCAGGCCGACATCACCATCGTCATACTTCTCGCGGCCGCCGCTGCGCTGGCGATCAAGGTGCCTGAGCTGTTCGGTTATAACATGGACGATCCGTACGTCCTGTTCTACGCACGCAACATCAGTTTTTTCGTACTCCCTCTGCTCACCGGCTACTTTGTCTGGAAACGCCGGCTGAATGGGGTCACTGGCCTCTGGCTAGTGCCAGTCTTCATCGCTGCTGCCGTTTTTGCTAACGTTTATCCATTTCCGCCGGAAAGCCACACTCAGGTGCTGACTGTTTTGCATCTGCCGATCGCCCTATGGCTGGTTGTGGGCATCGCATACACCGGAGGCCACTGGAGCGCCGATGGCGGACGTATGAACTTCGTGCGGTTCACCGGCGAATTGTTCATCTATTACGTTCTCATGGCCCTTGGTGGAGGTATACTCACGGCCTTCACCGTCATGATGTTCAGTGCCATCGGACTGGACGTTGCGTGGTTCGCAGCGGAATGGCTGCTCCCCAGTGGGGCGATGGGCGCCGTCATCGTCGGAGCATGGCTGGTAGAGGCGAAACAGAGTGTGATCGAGAATATGGCGCCCGTGCTTACCCGACTCTTTACGCCGCTATTCACCATGGTACTGTTGGCATTTCTCATAACTATGATATGGACCGGAAGCGGAATTGACGTAGAACGAGAAGTGCTCATCGGCTTTGATATGCTTCTGGTCGTGGTGCTTTGCCTGCTTCTTTATTCCATTTCGGCACGCGACCCCCTGGCGAAGCCTGGCGCGTTTGACGTGCTGCAGCTCCTGCTCGTGATCAGTGCTCTCATAGTGGATGTTGTGGCGCTCGGGGCGATCGCAGCGCGCATTTCGGAATTCGGTTTCACGCCGAACCGGATTGCGGCGCTGGGTGTGAACATCATCCTGCTCATCAACCTCGCATGGTCAGCCTGGTTATACAGCCGCTTCATCCGCGGGCGCGGCTCGTTTGCCTCTTTGGAACACTGGCAGACCATCTACCTGCCGGTTTACTCCGTGTGGGCAGGGATTGTCGTCATCGTTTTTCCCCCTTTATTCAGTTACGCCTGATATTTCCACCTGTACTTCAAACAAAATGTGTAAGCCGGTCTTTAGTTGATCCGGTTTTTTGCTGTTATGAAGTAATGAAAGAGAAATTCTGAAGGTCGTAAGATTTTGTTTGTTATCCCTGTGTTGTCCCCGCATATTTTAGAGGTTACGGGAACCAACAAAATAACAAAACCCCCGCAAGTCTGTATAAAGACTCACAAGGGTTTGTATCGTACCGCCGATCGGACTCGAACCGATACGGGCTTTTAAGGCCCATTGGATTTTAAGTCCAACGTGTCTACCAATTCCACCACGGCGGCAAAAAGGTGTATTCTTTTGCTGTTAAAACAACTTAGAGCTTTTAAATAGTGTGTCAAATTGACGGCATATCATACTTTTGATCCTTGAACACCCGATTTTTAGTATCTAAATGGATGTTCAAAAAACTGCTCATTTAAAGCCCAATACAATACAATAAAAAAGCTTTTCCGTTCCAGCTTTTAAATATAAGGCTTAATGAAGTACTTTAACAAAGTAAAAGTTTAAAAATGCCATCTCGAAGAAGTAAAGGTGAAAGAGTAAAAAAAACGAAACATATATAGGTTGGTGGGCAGCAATACTCACGTGCAAAAGGTGACGATTGGCTGTCATAAAAGGTGATGTCGCCAAATTCAAAACTTCCTTCGGGGAGAATACATGGTCTGAATTTCCATCTCGAGCAATGTTTCCAGCTCCTGAAAGGATTCCGCGTTTTTGATGCTCACGGCTTGCTTCTCTGACATGAATACAGCCGGCACATGAACAGCACGGATTAGTATCCCGTCAAATTCATCTGAGGAATCTAATCGGTAATTAGCGTCCACAAATGTACAGACATCTACCGCTGTGTAATCGAAATCAAGAAGCCGGGTACCCCTGTCATTAAACTCTGTAATGGGTAATTGCCGCCAAACATCAAGGTTATCATCTTCGATGAAATCTTCCAGCACATAAGCCAAAATTACGTCTGAATCAAAAACTTCAATTTGTCCCGGAATGTCATGACAAAATTCAAATTGATTCCCGGCAAGCAGTTCAGCTTCAAATTCAAAAGAGGTGGGAAGCTCTTCCGCTCCGGGAGGCCCCTCTGGTCCCATGCCGCCTTCACAGGCCGTAAATGAAATCAGGAATAAAAAAATAAGGGGGAATTGTAAAAGTTCTTTTTTCATAGCAAGTGTTGTTTTCTTTCTACGCATAGGTTCTCATCTCCATAACTTTATCACGCGAACAAAAGTATCCTGTTTATCGGCAAAAATTGTCTATCAACAGATTAGGCTGTATTTATTAGAGGCTGCCGATCGGTTTGCCTTTTAAGTAAGCTGTATTCAAAGGTGGGAAAATGAGTCTAGATCTGAATTCAACTGTAGCGTTCGCCGCTTTAAACATATGCAATAAGGCGCCCGCAGGCGATGATGCTTATCCATAATATAATGGAAATGAAGCCGGCAATACGGGCGGCTACAGGCGTGGAGACATTCTTATTCCAGGTGTCGGCCGTCTTCAGAGTAAACAGGTGAAAGATGGTCGCATTGATTCCAGCTGATACGATCAGGACAAGTTTTATCTGAAAAGCAGAATTCACGGACAGAGTGGTGGCACCTACCATAAAAAGGATCAGCCCGCTTGGTATGACAGCAATCAAACTTAGACGAGCCCAGACAGTGAGGTGCTGCGTTGCATCTGTTACAGACATTTGGCGCGATAAGCCAAGAAGGCGGAGATCGTACATAATGGCAGCTCCCACCAGTACGGCGAAACCTACAATGTGTATAATTTCCACGGCCGGGTATAACCATATAGACTCACTGAAAATCTTTGTAAACGCGTTGTTTTCCAGCCATTCAAACAACATGTCCCAGACAGACTTCTCCTGCATCAGCGCAGTTCTATGGTCGTTTCGCCTATGATGATCCTTTCGGCCCTCATTTCATCTTCTATAGAGCGATGCGGGTACCCGACAACCGATACCGTATCACCTGCGGCGAGCATGGCATTATCTGTCATCCCGCGGTTCCTCATCCTTGTAACGGGGGCAAGGACCACTTCCCATACCATATCCTCTTCATCGATAACTTCCAGATCGATATAAGTATGCGGGTTTCCGATATCATTTTCAAGAATGATACCGGTGTATTCTAGCTTCGTATCCTGATCATAGTTTGTCCATCCATGGTGCCATGCCATTCCGGTAACCAGTAGTACGCACATCAGCAATAAACCCGTATACAGTTTAGCGCCCGGATTTAAATTTGGAAAATTCATAGTACCCCTTATTTGTGACAGATTTGCGGCGGACACTTAAGTATATTTAAAAAAGAAGTATATATCAAGGTAGGTATTCCTTTACCTTTTTTAGAACTGGACCAGGAATTGTTTAAAAATGTTAATCATCCATCTTCAATACCGATTCTATTCTTGTTCTACTTTTTCACTTCATGATCATTTTCTGTTGATGATTTTGAAGCATTGATAACAGTGAATTTTGTTCCATCTGAAAAATCTTCAGTTCCAATGAGCTCATTCAGGTTTAATGTGATCGTTTCCTCCACATTCTCCTGCAACTCAGAACAACCTTCTGTATTTAGTTTGAGATAAAAACCAATTTGTGGCGGATAGATCATGAGCATGATCCCGTTCCAAACGACATCAAATTTACCGGGATATAACTTCTCGCATCCCAGTGCCTGGTTCACCTTGATATGCATGAGTGTTCTTTCACCTTTTTCTTCAAGCCATGCTTCTTCGATCACAAATGAATCGCTGATATCTGATGAACGTTCCTGGGCGGTTTCATTAGCCATCGACGAATTTTGATGAAAAGTATAGTTATCCCCAGTCTCGGTGGTTGCTATATCGCCAACATCCACGCTACTGTCATTGCATGCTGAGAAAAGTGCCGCTACGGTTATGCTAGCAAATAGAGATTTCTTCATGAGGTGTTTTCTTTATTTTCGGTTGACATTTTTGTTACCTGTACGGTCACTTTTTAGAAAACGCTACAATTTTTATTTTATAATCATTTCTAATTAACGTGTAGCGTTTATTGGTTAACATCCGTATTGAAGATGAACACAGAGATAAAAAAATAAAACGCTTACATATGAAGAAGCAGATATTAATAACAGCATTTCTGGTGGCAGGCTTAATGACGGGGTGTAAACAAAACCCGGCAAGTTCAAATGAAGAAGATGCTTCAATACAAGGAGATAATTACACATTATTTACCAGTGAAAACCGTTTTGGTGCATTACAAGAAAACAGATCAGATGAAGTAAGTGAGCCTTTTGAATTAGTTGATGTAATACGCACGGATGAAAATGGCTTAAATTACTTGCAAATAAAAATTACCCATCAAACGTGTTATCCGGAACCCCAAATTATCTGGAATGGCGCAGTAGCCGAATCAGCTCCTCCCCAGGTCTTTCTTTTTGTGCAACTGCAAGCTGAAGATAAATGCCCGGCAGGAGAAGAGGCTGATAAAAAAACAGAAGTTTTTAAACTAAACCTGCATGGCCTTCTCGGAGACGAGTACACGGCAAAGAACGCTGTTATTAAAGTTTTAAATGCTTCTAATGCTCATGAGGATAATGATCATTATGATGAACCCGTAAGTTCAAACGGACAATAGCGGCCTTTTAAGCATGATGTGAAATGCAGGACCTTGTTTAGTTTTGAAGAAACGATCTAATGACCCTTTGCCACTTACCATTACGGCCTTAGTGAATAAACATATAGCAGGTAAGGTTATCTCGAATAAAGCCCCTGTAGTACCCCATATAGAGGGTAGCAAAGAGCAGTGCGACCTTACCGGGATCATTAACGGCTGCCGGGAACATGACCCAGGAAGCCAGGAGATGCTGTACAAGAAATTTTACGGCTATGTACTGGGGGTGGCTTTATCCTATTGTCCTACGAGAGAGGATTCCGTTGAAGTAGTAAATGACAGTTTTATGAAAGTATTCAAACACATAAAAACGTACGCCATTTCAGAACCCTTCAAGCCCTGGCTCAGAAAAGTTGTAGTTAACTCATCTATTGATAATGCACGTGCCAATAGCCGTTTAAGATCTCATATGGATATAGACGATGTGGGAGTTTCATCATTAATGGACATTGAGTCAGAGCTGAATGCAAAGCAGATCTACAGACTTATGAATGAACTGCCTGATTTGCTCCGGTTTGTATTTAATATGTATGAAATTGAAGGGTATAGCCATAAAGAGATCGCCGAAAAACTGGCAATCGCGGAAAGCTCTTCCCGTACCTACCTCACACGGGCCAAAACCCAACTAAGGCATCACTACAATAACCTTTTTATGGATAAGCAATGAACAGGAAAAATAAACACAACCTTACTGAACATATCAGAGCTGTATTGCAAGACCATGAAGAACCTTATATTCTTGGCTCATGGGAAAGGTTTCAGAAGCAGAAGAACAGAAGAGAGAATATATACACAGGGAAAAAATTCTTCAGTATAGCCGCATCCATCCTCCTTTTTCTTTCTTTCGTGTTTACCTGGAGTGATGTAGAACATACCGTGCTTGATCAAGGCGTTGAAGAGCACTTTCCCCAAAAACCTGATATTGCGGAAGATATAACAATACCTCATCCTTTGGTAAGCCTTGACTCTTTAGGTCTTGAGCAGGATGACGGTCCTTCCGGAGAAACATTTGGAGACGAACCCTTTGCCGGGGATTTGCAACCAATTGGCGAAACTTCATCCTTAACAGAGGGGCTTTCACCCGTCCTCCGAAAGCGTGTAAGGCAACAGACACTGCAAAAAATACACCCTGATTTTCTCGCAGACCTACCTGAACAATCTGATAGCGATACAGCCCGAGCTGGATTTGCGGGGATACACTCACCTTACAAGCCCCACCACAAAGCTTCAACCGGGGGGAGATATGTTCAGAAGACTGACATATTAAACGCAGCGAGGGGGGCGGGGGAAAGGTCTGTTGAATTCAGCTTAGCTTATGCACCTATTATGAATTACCATGATGCCCAGACAGACTGGGGAGTAGGCGGAGGATTTTATACAGATTGGAATTTTACAGACAAAATGGCCATTTCTTCCGGGTTATTTCTTGCACAAAACAAGTTGAAGTACGACTATGAGCAGGGTAACTTCTCGGGGATGCAGGGCAGCCCCTCAGGGAAAATGGAAGAGGAAACCATTCGAGCTACAGAGGGAGATCTTGCTTTTATGCAAGTTGACCTTGTTAGCATGGAAATCCCGTTAAACCTTCGATATTCAATTACTGATCATCTGTCTGTTTCTGCGGGCATCTCTTCAGTGGCCTTCATGAAAGAGCATTATGATTACACATTCGAATATCAGCAACAGATACAGGTGTTTAACGTCCAGGAAGGTACACGGCTTGAACACGAGACCCAAATAACAACCTTCACAGAGTCACAACAGCATGAAGAGCCTTCTTTCAATGGACTCGACCTTGCAGCACTATATACCTTTTCAATAGGCTATCATTATGATATTGCCGGCAGGCATAAGGTATTATTTGAACCATTCCTGAAGATGCCTACCGGACGGATGACTTCAAGGAACCTTAAATACACGACGGGTGGATTACAGTTGAAGATTTTTCTATAAAACCATGTAGCGTTTTCTCTCCTCCAGCCGTACAGGCAACAAATACAATAATCAAACTCCAGGCTTCAGCTTAAAAATTAAAAGTAATTAGCTTTTCCTGTTTGCTTTAGGCTGGTAAACTCAAAAAAATAGGTTACTTATATGAAAAAAATATTCTATATAATGGGCGCGCTTCTTCTTCCAATGATCATGCAAGGTTGCTTTGACGGAAGTGAAAGTGACAATAATCAACAGATGAGGGAAGATGACGAAGCTATACAAGATTATATTTCTGAAAACAATATTGATGCTGAACAACTATCGAGCGGTGTATATGTTGAAGTATTGGAAGAAAACGAGCAGGGCAAGCAAGTTGTCGAAGATCATGTTGTCGGGATAACCTACACCATGAGGCATCTTACCGGAGATTATGAAATAGAAGCTTACGAAGACTCTTTGGCGCCTCTCAGGTTTAGCTATAGCTATAATACAAACTACACGGCTATCCACCCAGCTGGCCTGAATTATGAAATCGGGGAAATGAGAGAGGGAGAAAAATACCGTTTCTACATCCCTTCCTACCAGGCTTACGGAAATTACAGCTATGACGATTTATTTGATTCCTACTCTAATTTCATTATCGAAGTGGACCTGATAGAATTGAAAACGGAAGAGGAAATTTATGCTGAAGAGGTTGATTCCATAAAAAGCTACATAGAAGACAACAACCTTGAAGCTGAAGATTACCCGAATGGACTATATCATATCCTGGTTGAAGAGGGTGACGGTGAAACACCAAATAGAGGAAGTCAGATAGAGTTTCATTATACAAGAAAATACCTGGATGGAACTGTCATCGAAACAAGCGAGGAGGATGAACCCGTTCAGGCCTCTTTTGGCAATAACCAAATGGTCGAGGGACTTGAGAATGGCATTCTTCTTATGAAAGAAGGGGAAAAGGCTGAGCTGATTATGCCTTCAAAATTAGCTTTCGGAAGAAGCAGCCAGGTTATTCCGCAACAAATGCGTGAAGATTGGGCTAATGATTATGATTTCATTCCAGATACAAAACCTTACTCTTCTGTTATTTATGAAGTAGAGCTTATAAAAGTTGATTAATAATAATACTTGAAAGATTACCCCGCTGCGATCAGCCTGACGTATCCTGTTGTGCAGCTAACCAATGCTGACGTCAGTCTGAGCGCAAGTTGGGCGTAAGATATTAATATTGCCCCAGATGTTCATCCCAACTGAAGTCGAAGACTTTCCCGGATACAACCCACCAGGGCTTCGACTACGTCGGTTGAGTGCCTGGTATAGGTTCAGGCTTTTCTGCATCCGGGCTGCGCTGAGTTATGCTCCTTTACGCCGCTGAATCAGCATAACTCCCACGAGATTCAGATTGCAACTCATTTTTTTCTCGCGGAGTTATGGCTGATAATCAGTATTTATGGCCTATTATTCACTTACAACCGTAGCCAGATGCTCTTCAAGGCGGTCCAGCGTTTCGGTCATTCCCTCGACCATACCCATTTCCAAAACTTTCTTGAGATCAGCGGGTTTTTGGTATTCAGAACGGCAAGTAATTTTCGTCTTGCCTTCATGCTCGGCAAATTCAAAGGTCGCCAGCGTTGAGGGCATATCTTCATTGATATTGCCGTCTTTGTCGGAGAAGTAGTCGTTGTAGACTATCCTTTCCGGTTCTGCGATCTCCTTATAAATGCCTTTGCCCCAAGATTCATCGCCTTCATTGGGGCCGCTCATGCAAAAATGCCAGGCCCCGCCTACACGGAAGTCCATTTTACAATACGATAGAGGCCATGTTCTGGGGCCCCACCAGTTCTTCAGGTGCTTGCAATCCGAGTACGTTTCAAATACAAGTTCACGCGGTGCGTCAAAGATACGGGTCATGATAAGCTCGCGTTCCGTTGTTTCCACTTTGGTTTTATTTCCGTTTGTCATTTTTTCTCTCCTTATTTTGTTTTTGGTTTTTTCCTTTAGCTTGCAGCTCATGCAGATAATCATCCAGCCGGTCAAAGCTCTCCTCCCAGAATTGACGGTATTGCTCAATCCACCCTGCCGCATCCTTGAGCGGCTCTGCCTTGATGCGGCAGGGACGCCATTGCGCCTCGCGCCCACGCTCGACCAGGCCCGCCCGCTCAAGAACTTTTAGGTGCTTGGAGATCCCCGGCAGGCTCATCTTGAAGGGCCTGGCAAGATCATTAACGGTGGTCTCCCCCGAACTGAGGCGGGAAAGGATGGCCCTCCGGGTTGGATCTGCCAAAGCCGCGAAGGTATTGCTGAGTTTATCTGACATATACTTTATTTTACTATTTGGTTAATTAGCCGAATGGTAAATTACATCTTCCGATAAAGTTTGTCAATAGTGCAATGCAAAAAAATGCTCTTATGAATGATTTGTAATAATATGCCTCTAAAAGCCGCCTTAATTATTTAGGCACTTTTCTGTAAAATTAGGATTTACTTCAGAATTCCACCTCCCAAACCACCCGTTTTAGCCCGACATTTAGCCGCTTATAACGACCATTATCCGGCTCTTATATAGGCCTGAATTCTACCTGCACCTTGGCCGTACCTCGTCCGTACCAACTCCCGAAAAACCCTTACTTTCCCGTTGCGTGTTTGGGACCAGTCCGGGCCCAGGTAGGGAGGAGCTAAAGAGTACAATATGTATCGTCATTTTGATCCTGAAAAAGTGCCTAAATTGTTTAGGCACTTTTTCAATTAGCTCGCAATAAACTGTTCCTTCGACTATGCTCGGGACATGCATTGCGCGGAGCGGGGGTGGAGGGGATGCTTCATTATTTATGATGAGAAGAATGCTCCGCTAAGCGTCCTCGCTTAGCGAAAAAACAACGGCTGGGACGTTCGTAACAACCGAAACGGCACAAGGAGTAAACAGGCTCCTCCCGGTGAGCTTCCTACTCGTCAGTAATGCTTTTGTATACTTCCTGCTACAGTGCAAAGTTCGCCAAGCGTGGACGCTTGCCGGAGCGGTAGAGGGGATGCTTCATTATTTATGATACGCCGGTACAGGCGGTGAGAGCGGCCCGAAGGTAGGATGTTTGATTTTTGATCCTAAGCTATATAAACACTAGTATAGTTGACTAATGACCAAGGTTATATATCCAATGAAATTATATGAACTATGAAAACAAAATATTTAGTATTTTCACTTTTTCTTACTATAGGCATTTACGGTTGCTCTGCTGTTGGTCCCTCAGAAGAACCATTAAATGTAATCGTGATAAATGTTGATGATCTTGGTTGGGCCGATCTTTCTGTACAGGGAAGTTCTTACTATGAAACCCCACATATCGATGGACTTGCTTCCAGTGGTATCCGCTTTACCAATGCTTATGCTGCAGCTTCTATTTGTTCACCAACCCGCGCGTCCCTTCTTACCGGACGTTATCCGGCGAGGATAGGGATAACAGACTGGATCCGGTCTGGTTTCCAGGGCGGCGAAGTGCCGGAAGATCGTGAGAATCCCACAGAATATGTTGGTGGGACAGATAAGATGTTGCTTACCCCGCCAAATCCCTTATGGATGGAACGGGATGAAGTCACTATAGCGGAGATCTTAAAGGAAGCCGGTTATACCTCCGCCCATATTGGCAAGTGGCATTTAGGGGCGGATGCCTGGTATCCGGAAAAGCAAGGTTTTGATCTGAATATTGGGGGCAGTGATTTCGGTCAGCCGCCTTCCTATTTTGATCCCTATTATAAAGAAAACCAGGGCCATATCCCCACACTGGAGCCTCGGAAAAAAGGGGAATACCTGACCGATCGTGAAGCCGATGAAGCACTGCAGTTCATTCAAGAGCACCAGGACCAACCTTTTTTTCTTCACCTGGCCCATTATGCAGTGCATACCCCTATTCAGGCAAAAGAAGAAATAGTTGAGCGTTTTGGGCGCAAGGCCAAAACGAACCAAAAAGATCCCGTATATGCGGCCATGGTTTATAGTGTGGACCAGGCCGTTGGAAGCATATTACATAAGCTCCGGGAACTTAATATAGATGACAGGACCCTGATCATCTTCACCTCCGACAATGGAGGGCTCAAAAGTCCGGAGGAGGGTGATCAATTTACCGATAATTCCCCACTACGGTCGGGTAAGGGGTATCCGTATGAGGGCGGGATCCGGGTACCATTGATCATTAGCTGGCCTGGCGTTGTTGGGCCGGCTACGATTTCATATGAACCCGTTTCAAGTATTGATATAACGCCGACTATAGCGGAGGCTGTAGGGGCTAATTTACCGGAAGATCGTAACATTGATGGCCGATCCCTCGTGGACCATCTCATTTCAGGAGGCCGTGAAGCTATCGAAAGAAATGCGTTACTTTGGCATTTCCCGCATTATAGAGTAGGACATACCATTCCTCCCTATAGCATAGTGCGCAGTGGAGATTGGAAGCTGATCAAATGGTGGGAAGGCCCAAGTTATGAATTATACAATCTACATGAAGATATAGGGGAAAAGAATAATCTGGCCAATGAGATGTCTGATAAAGTTATTGAGATGAAAACCGTGTTATCAGATATGTTGAAGAAAACTAACGCGAAACTTCCCCGTACCAACCCTGATTTCAAAAAGTAAGATTTAAGATGTTCAGCTAGTGTAATTTTATATTTAGATGGGCCAACGTCAGTCTGATACTATGACTTTGTCAACCAAGACGTGAAAAGAGCGGTTAAGCGTGCAACGGTATTAATATATCACCGCTTGAATCATGGTTAAAATTTTGTAAATTCCATGCCTATGCCTCGTAATAATAAATTATTTTCTTTCCCCTCATTGCGATTAGGTGTCGCACTGGTCATTTTCCTTTCCTTTTGCATTGTCTATAGTTGTAGTCAAACTGATGAGGATGATAGGGAACGTGCGGACCCGGGGCGGCATTCAATGCCCAAAGATCATGCCTTTGTGGGAGGCGAAACCTGCCAGTCATGTCACTCTGAAGAGTGGGAAGCCCTGAAAGGGTCTCATCATGATTACGCGATCGCTGAAGCTGACAGTGAATCGGTCCGTGGAGATTTTGATGATGTGGAGTTCAGGGAAGAGGATGATGTATACCGGTTTTATCGGGAAGGTGAAAGGTATATGGTTGATATTTCAGGACGGGAGGGGCAGGTTGAGGAGCATGAGATCTTGTATACGTTTGGCTGGGAGCCTTTGCAGCAATACCTGATTGATATTGGAAAAGGAAAATGGCAGTCCCTGCATATATCGTGGGATACAGAAAAAGAACAATGGTTTTCGTTACAACCGGATGAACAGCCGGACCCGGATGACTGGATGCACTGGTCAGGTGGGGCGATGAACTGGAATACGATGTGTGCGGATTGCCATTCTACAAACCTACAGAAAAACTATATTGCTGAAGCGGATTCGTTCCATACAACCTGGTCCGTTACAGATGTAAGCTGTGAGTCCTGTCACGGCCCCGGTGGTGAACATGTGGAGTTTATGAACAGTGCGGGCTCTGACTCGGCAACAGATGGCCGGATCCGGCGTGACCTGAACCTGGCGCGCAATTCCTCCCAAATGGATGAGATCAATACTTGCGCCCCCTGCCATTCTCTCCGCCAGGAGTTGACGGATGATTATGTTCACGGGGATAATTATCTGGACCACTTCGATCCGCTGCTTCCTCATCCGGGCAACTATTTTGCCGACGGTCAGATCAGGGGAGAGGTGTACGTATATGGGTCTTTTCTGCAAAGCAAGATGTATGCCCATGACGTCCAATGCAGCGATTGCCATGATCCCCACTCCCTGGAGCTTAAAGCGAATATCCAGGATAATAGTCTCTGCATGCAGTGTCATGAGCCCAATTACAATACTCCGGAACATCATTTCCATGAGGTTAATACAAAGGCCTCTCAATGTGTAAACTGCCATATGACAGGCCGCAATTATATGGAGGTCGATTACCGGCGTGACCACAGCTTCCGGATACCCCGGCCAGACCAGAGCGAGAAATTCGGCACACCGAATGCCTGCAACAACTGCCATTCAGATCAATCAGCGGCCTGGGCCAGCAGGGCGGTTGACGATTGGCACGGAGAAGAACGTTCTCCTCATTTCTCGGAGACCCTTTTAAAAGCAGACGCCGAAGGGCAGGGGGCATACGCAGATTTGAGGAAGCTGATCTCGGACCCTTCTCAGCCCGAGATTATACGGGCCACGGCTGTATGGTATGTCGGTCAGTTTGCCGATAGGCAACACGTGGACATACTTGAAGAGGCTATTCAGTCGTCATCGCCCATGGTCCGCAGCAGTGCGGCGAAAGCACTGGAAAACCTCCCATCCGAAATGAGTAAGCCCTTATTGACGAAAGCACTAAACGATAGTGTGCGGGCGGTAAGAGTATCGGCCGCTCAGGGACTGACTGAATTTGCGGACCATGATTTTGAACCTGTTGAGCGTGATCATTTCAAAAATGCGCTGCAGGAGTATAAAACGTATCTGGATGTAAATGAGTATTTCCCACAGGGGCTAATGAATCGCGGACAGTTCTATGAAAATCAGGGGAATATTGCTGAAGCTATGGACGCGTACCGCCGTGCGCTTGAAAGAGACCCTTATTTTAATCCTGCCAGGATAAACCTGGCTTACCTGCATAACGGCCAGGGAGAAAATGATCAGGCTGAACAACTTTTGGAAACGGTGACGGAACAGGAGCCGGAGTACGGTCAGGCCTATTATTCGCTTGGATTGCTGCAAGCCGAGCAAAACCAGCTGCAGGAGGCCATTCCCTATTTTAAAGAGGCATCCCGGCTGATGCCTGAGCAAAGCAGGGTATTTTATAATCTGGCTATTGCCCTGCAGACATTGGGGCAGCCAGAGGAAGCGGAGACCGCATATCTGCAGACTATTGAACTTGAACCTGAGAATGGCGATTACCGGTATGGGATAGTAACACTATATCTGCAGCAGGAGCAATATGAAATGGCACAGGAGCATGCTGAAGTATTGGATCGACTGCATCCGAATAACCCCAATGTTCAGCAAATCCTTGGAATTATTAATCAAAGATAAAACAGCTATTGTAATACTGCTGCCAACACATTTAAATGATCGACAATGAAGGTGGGATTATGGATGAATATGAGACACGTAACTTCAGGGAAGTTGACAGACAATTGCAATTAATTAAACGCCTTTTTAGCTTGTACAGATAACCACATCACTTGTAAAATGTAATCAGCAATTAATGAAAGAGTATAAACAGCCTGTTCCAAAATATTACCAAATATACAATGAACTCTTGGAGCAGATCAGAAGCGGGAAGTTCAGGGAGTCAGATTTGTTTCCCAGTGATACAAGCCTGGTCCAAAAATATGGTGTGAGCCGGGGCACCATTCGAGAAGCCGTTAAATTGCTGTTTCAACAAGGGTATTTAATTCGCGAGCAGGGAAAGGGGACATTCGTAACCTATCAGAAAATTGACCAGGAGCCGGATAAGCTTATGGGTTTTACGGAATTGATGAGGAATAACGACATGGTTCCGTCTGCGCACCTTATTGAAAAAAAAATCGTTGTTGCACCACCCAATCTGATAAATTTAATGCATCTTAGTGTTGGAGATAAGCTTGTTCGAATCATTAGGGTCCGTTTGGGCGATGAACAACCTTTGATAGTAGAACGGTCCTATTTTACATATGATCTATTTAAGCCCATATATAAAGAGGATTTGCAAGCCAACTCCATTTATGAGCTGCTATACAAGCACACCGAAATACGGCTTGGTGATGCTGAGCAACGGATAGAGGCTATCAGCGCAGGAAAATCAGAGGCAAGATTGTTGAACGTCAACCCCGGTGCCCCGCTCTTGCTTATAAAACGCCTGGTCAAGACAGAAAAAGGAGGCTATTTTCAATATTCTGAAGATGTTTACAGAAGTGATCGAATTAACTTTTCAACTACAACCAGGCCTTATGAAAGGCACCATGATAACCATGGGTTTCCTTTAGAGCTAAAGGACCACGGTTGGTAATAGGGAAATTTGAGTTTATGATAATGAGATAAGCACTGTAGTCGAGAATTAATTTCCAGATTGTGGAAAAATCCTTGACTTCCAGGATGCAATATCCTAGGTTGTTTAGACAACCAAACAATAATATCATTAATTAATAAAAAATGGCAGAAAAGTACATACTTGCCTTGGACCAAGGCACAACAAGTTCACGGGCCATCGTTTTTGATAAAAAGGGGAACATTAAGGCAATAGCACAAAAGGAATTTCAGCAGATTTACCCTAATGCCGGATGGGTTGAACATGACGGAAATGAAATTTGGTCTACCCAAGCCGGTGTTGCCGCCGAAGCTCTTACAAAAGCAGGACTGAATGGTGATGGGGTAGCCGCCATCGGGATCACCAACCAACGTGAAACGACACTTCTTTGGGACAGAAAAACCGGTAAGCCCGTATACAATGCCATCGTATGGCAAGACCGCAGAACATCTGATTTTTGTGACACCTTGAAAGAGGAAAACGGTTTAATAGAGAAAATCCGGAGTAAAACGGGCCTGATTATAGATGCTTACTTTTCAGCAACAAAGATTAAGTGGATATTGGATAATGTTGACGGAGCCAGAGAAAAAGCAGAGAACGGGGAGCTCGCCTTTGGCACGATGGATAGCTGGTTGATCTGGAACATGACACGAGGTGAAACGCATGTTACCGATGTTACCAATGCGTCCAGAACTATGTTGTTTAATATTCACGAAAAGCAATGGGATGATGAAATACTGGGCTTGCTTGATATTCCCAAAAGCCTGCTGCCGGAAGTAAAATCATCAAGTGAGGTATATGCTGAATCTAAAAAGACAACATTTGCACCCAATGTGCCTATTGCAGGAATAGCAGGAGATCAACAAGCCGCATTGTTCGGGCAGCGTTGCATCCGTTCGGGTATGGTCAAAAATACGTATGGGACGGGTTGTTTTATGATTATGAATACCGGTAAGAAACCTATTGAGTCAAAAAACAATTTACTTACAACGATTGCCTGGGAGATTGATGGCGAAGTTGAGTATGCCCTTGAGGGCAGTATTTTTATTGCCGGGGCCGTGGTGCAATGGTTGCGGGATGAACTTGGGCTTATACGAAAAGCCTCTGATGTTGAAGCACTGGCCACATCTGTTAAAGATAACAACGGCACGTACCTTATACCGGCATTTGCCGGGCTGGGCGCTCCGCATTGGAACCAGCATGCCAGGGGTACCATGGTAGGGATAACCCGCGGGACCAGTGCCGGTCACATTGCCCGTGCGGCCATTGAGTCCATTGCCTATCAAACCATGGATGTGATCACGGCAATGCAGGCCGATTCAGGTATTGATATCAAAGAATTACGGGTAGACGGAGGGGCCGCAGCTAATAACCTGCTCATGCAATTCCAGTCGGACGTAATGGAAGTACCTGTAATTCGCCCCAAGACTTTAGAAACAACGGCACTTGGTGCAGCGTATCTGGCGGGCCTGGCGGTAGGTTACTGGAAAGATCACGAAGAAATTAATAACCAATGGCAAGAGGACAAAAATTTCTCACCTCAAATGCCTGCCGGGGAGGTTGAAAAATTAAAAGCAGGCTGGGACCATGCGCTTAAGACAGCTATTCACTGGTCAGAAAAATAATAGAAAGACAAACAAAGATTTAATGAAACGATCAAGGATGGTCCAGTCAGTCAAAGAGAAGACTGATGCATGGGATTTTATTATCATTGGTGGCGGAGCAACAGGGCTGGGCGTAGCGGTAGATGCCGCATCTCGTGGATACAAAACATTATTACTGGAAATGGATGATTTTGCCAAAGGAACCTCCAGCCGCTCTACCAAGCTGATACACGGAGGCATACGCTATTTACAGCAGGGAAATATATCACTTGTTCTGGAAGCTCTCAAAGAACGGGGCTTACTGATACAAAATGCGCCGCATCTTGTTCGAAACCAATCGTTTATTGTTCCTAATTATCTGTGGTGGGAAAGCCTGTTTTATGGGATAGGGTTGAAAATATACGATATCCTTGCCGGAAAACGTGGATTGGGCCCATCAAAACACCTTTCGCTAAAAAAGACATTAGAACATGCCCCAACATTATCATCCAGGGGTTTGCGCGGTGGTGTGATCTATCACGACGGACAGTTCGATGATTCCAGATTAGCGATCAGCTTGGCTAAGACCAGCGCAGAGAATGGCGGAGTGCTGATCAATTATATGAAAGTCACAGAGCTAATGAAAACCAATGACAAGGTGCAAGGCGTAAAAGCCAAAGATATGCTCAGTGGTGAAAGCTTTGAGATCAAGGGCCGTGTTGTTATTAATGCTACAGGAGTATTTACAGATGCAGTATTGAAAATGAACGATCCGGATTCAGAGCCCATTATGACACCCAGCCAGGGGGTGCATATAGTACTGGACAAGCATTTCCTTCCGGGCGATGCTGCCATTATGGTACCGCATACTGACGACGGACGCATATTATTTGCAGTACCATGGCATGACAAGGTTGTCTTAGGCACCACAGATACAGCCGTTGATGATATTTCTACAGAGCCAAAAGCCCTGGAAGCAGAAATAGATTTTATTCTGGAACACGCACAAAAATATTTAACGGGGAACCCCGAACGCAAAGATATTCGCAGCGTGTTCGCCGGCTTGCGCCCCCTTGTAACCATGGGAAATAACAAAAAAACAGCCTCTATTTCGCGTGATCATACCCTGCTTGTAGCCCCCTCTGGCCTGGTAACCATTACCGGCGGCAAATGGACAACCTACCGTAAAATGGCGAAGGATGTTGTGGACCAAGCTGCTGCTGTTGCAGGCCTGGAACCTGTAAAATGTGTTACAGAGAAACTGCGTATCCACGGATGGACAAAAAACTTAAATGAGAATAATCCATTGTATTATTATGGATCTGATTTACAGGAGATAAAAAAGATTGTAGATGAAGACCCTGAGCTGGGAAATTTCCTTCATGAAAGATTACCTTATATTAAAGCCGAAGTAATCTGGGCTACACGAAATGAAATGGCCATGACCGTAGAGGATTTTAATGCACGCCGTACCCGCGCTTTATTGCTGGATGCCAAAGCCAGTGAGGAAATGGCCCCTGAAGTTGCCCGGCTAATGGCTGAGGAAGCCGGCCACGGTCCTAAATGGATCAACACCCAGATTGAAGCCTATAGCAAACTTGCCCATTCCTATCAATTATCATTAAAAACACCTGCATAGTTATACATTCAGCCGTTTTTTATATACCATAAAATAAACCTAACATAAAGCACTTTACAAAACCCCATTTGGAGGAAACATATGTCACCTTACATTGCAGAAATAATCGGAACGGCCATACTCGTTTTACTTGGCAACGGAGTGGTTGCCAATGTTCTACTTAACCAAACCAAAGGTAACGGAAGCGGCTGGATCGTGATAGCCTGGGGTTGGGGCATCGCTGTATTTGTTGCCGTCTTTACGATGGGGCAATTCAGCGGAGCGCACATCAACCCCGCTGTAACGGTAGGACTTGCGAGTGCAGGTTTATTCCAGTGGTCACTCGTTCCAGCCTATATTGGTGCTCAGTTATTCGGTGCAGCCATCGGCGCTCTCCTTGTTTGGCTTTCCTATAAAGATCACTTTCGCACAACACAAGATAAAGACCTGATCCTTGCCTGTCATAGCACAGCACCAAACATCAGGAACTACCCATCCAATTTTATGACAGAGGTCATTGGTACGTTTGTACTTGTACTTGGTGTATTATACCTTGTATCTCCCGGTTTCCTGGGTGTTGATGGCGACCTTCTTGAAACGATCGTTATTGAAGGCCAGGAAGTCGGCTTTGGCCTGGGAGCGCTTTCAGCCCTTCCGGTTGGGCTTCTTGTCTTAGGATTGGGCTTGTCACTGGGCGGGCCAACGGGATACGCTATCAACCCGGCACGTGATCTTGGCCCGAGAATAATGCATGCTGTTCTGCCTATTTCCAATAAAGGCATTAACGACTGGTCTTATTCATGGGTACCGGTCGCAGCCCCTATTGTTGGCGGTATTTTGGCAGCCATACTGTTCCGCATTCTAAGCTGAGAAAACGATCTGAAACACCATAAGCAATCAAATAATTATCTTTATAACAAGGAACCGGAAATGAATACAATAAAACTTACATTAACGCTTTTTTTTGCAATGTCAATATTCGCATGCAGCAACCCTGAGCATCGAAACGGAATAGAAAAAATAGGGCATCGGGGCGCCACGGGATTATTGCCGGAAAATACCATCCCTGCATTTACAAAAGCACTTGACCTCGGGGCCAACGGCATCGAGTTGGATGTCATCATATCTGGTGATAACGAGGTAGTTATCACTCATGAACCATGGTTTCGCCATGATATATGCTTAACCCCCGAGGGTGAGGCCATCACTGAGGAGAACCAAAGGGATAATAACATGTATGAAATGACATACGAAGAGATTGCACAATTCGACTGTGGTTCCATACAAAGGCCAAATTATCCGGACCAGGAAAACATGTCTTTGTCCAAGCCTCTGATGAAGGATGCCATACTGGCCATGGAAGAGCATGCCGCTGATAATAATTATACACCTGCTAATTATTATGTAGAAATAAAAAGCAGCCCTTCCTGGGATAATGAGTTTCAGCCGGAGCCGGCAGTAGTGGCACAACGGGTTTACGATGAATTAGATGATCTCGGTGTATTGGGGCAGAGCCTGATAATGGCGTTCGATATCCGGGTATTACAGGCACTCAACCAGATTGATGAAGAGGTAACACAGGTATTTTTAGTGTCTGCTAATAAACCAGATATGGCAGCCAATCTTGAAGAGCTGACTTATCTGCCGGATACCTACGCACCGCACCATTCGCTGATAGATGCCGATTTAGTCCGCAATGCTCACGAGCAGGGCATGCGCATTACACCATGGACAGTGAATGACACTGAAGAAATGGTCAGGCTAATTGACCTGGGCGTTGATGGGATCATCACGGATTATCCGAACTATTTCGAATCCTTGACCATGAGCCAAAATTAGTTAACGATAAAAGACGTTGGTATTATCATATACCTCCCCTTATGAACGTCAGTCAGAATGCGCAAGTTGGGCATATGCCTTGTGGAATTGAACATATAACCTATTCCCCCCCACCGTAGTCGAAATGTAATCCAAAAGTTGTCAAATCTTGTTAGCCAGTGATTCGAATAAAAATAACATCCTTCAAGCAACGAGAGAAGATTTGAC
>JBBDMV010000163.1:0-1899 GCA_040878115.1 Balneolales bacterium | reverse complement strand
ATACTCCACCGGAATATGCCCCCGAGGTAAAGCCTCTGCCGGCCAAAGAAAATGGGACCATCACATTTGGCTGTTTCAACAATCCCACGAAAGTAAACAACGATATTCTTGACCAATGGGCGGTTATAATGGGCCGCGTACCCGAGAGCCGTCTCTTTCTTAAAAGCAAGCAATATGATACGGAAGCTCTGCGGAAACGAATTATTGAAAAAATGGAGTCCTGTGGTATTGCTAAAGACCGGCTTCTGTTCGAAGGACATACACGGCATACTGAACTTTTAGCGAGTTATAACCAGGTGGATATCGCACTCGATCCCTGGCCTTATTCCGGTGGACTTACCACCTGCGAGGCGCTTTGGATGGGCGTACCGGTGATAACGATACCCGGCCCTACATTCGCGGGGCGCCATTCAACCACGCACCTGGCGAATGCCGGATACCCGGAATGGATTGCTGAAACCTGGGAGGAGTATATTGAAAAAGCCGTCAGTCTGGCAACAGACACCGACAGGCTCGCTAAAATTCGCGCGGACATGCGGGAACAGGTAGCAAACTCGCCCGTGTGTGATGGGAAACGCTTCGGGGCGCACCTTTCCATCGCGCTTCGTGAGATGTGGAAACAGCGGGTGAATGGATATGAGAAGAACCTGCCTGAGGGTGAGTGGCAGGACCATATTGAGGTGAAGGCATTGTCTGAACAAGAAATCGAAGCGACTGCACATGCACCTGGACCTGTGGCTGAAGATGATAACCTTATTTTTGATCCTTCTTTTTTGGATGATGAGAATTTGAATGGTGAACATATAGAAATCGCTGAACCTAAAAAGGAAGTTCACTCTGACAAACAACCTGAAGGGAATCCACAAAAAAGCCCTCCTGCAAACGGAGTTTCCCCCAACGGAGCCGCAAAACCTGCTGCATACTCTCAAAACGGGAAAAACGGAAGCGGTCCAGGTTTGCCGGATACCTTTAAAATTAAAACCAAAGATCATGTAACCATTTGTACGCCGGGAGACCTTAAGCTACTCACTCCTTACGTATTATTAGAACAGGAAGAGTGGTTTGAACCGGAATTGGCTTTTGTACGGGACTACCTGAAGTCCGGAATGACTGTTCTGGATGTTGGCGCGGGTTTTGGGGCCTATGCCCTGCCGATAGCCAAACAGGTTGGAGATCAAGGAAAAGTTTTCGCCTTTGAACCGGGTCCCGTTGCTCGTCAGCATCTGGAAATGAGCAAACTGGAGAACAAATTTACTAATCTGGAAGTAATCGGCAAAGCAGTTTCTGATGCGTCAGCGAAGGTGAATTACTTAATAGCCGAAACTCCGGAGCTAAATAAATTGGATGAAAATGGAGGCGAAGAAATTTCCGCCACCACCATTGATGCCTGGTGGGAATTTGAAGGGCGCCCGGGTGTGGATTTTATCAAGCTGGATGTGAATGGTTTTGAGTTCAAAGCACTTTCGGGTGCAGAAAGCCTGTTATCTGAAGCTTCGCCGGTAATTTTATTTGCGATGGGAGAAGGCGGTTCTCAGGTTACAAAAACAATCAAACAGCTGAATGAAAAAGGTTATAGATTGTATGAATATGTTCCCGGTCCGGGGTTGTTAACGCCCTATGACGCACAGACGGGAGGGGATTCTTACATGATGAATTTGATTGCTCTGAAAGAATCTCACACGGAGCTCTTCATAGGATCAGGCTTGCTGCATAATGAAGATTTTGAACCTGAAGAACCTGAAGCAGGGCTTTGGAAACAAATATTGAGGGTCCAGCCGTGGAGCCGTGATAAAATAGATGAATGGGAACAGCAGGAACTTTCCCCGCAAAACAAGGACTATCTAAGGGCCCTTGATTACCTCTGTGCCGCCGAACAGGTCAATGTAAATACATCACCTA
>JBBDMV010000162.1:0-10381 GCA_040878115.1 Balneolales bacterium | reverse complement strand
CTTTGTCGCGGTTAAGCTATCTTCTTACCATCTATGGATGAGAACCGCTCCGCGCAATGACGGTGTATTGTGCACGTGAAATGCGAGGAATACTTGTAGCCTATGGGCCAGATTTTGCGAAAGGAAAACAGTTTCTCCTTTCTAACCCGTTCATCTTTATGCAGGCAGATGCTTTCTGCTTGAGCTTGGAACAGCACCGAATGTCGGTATCCTGGAAACGCTTTCACTAATTTTAAGGTAATTAGAATTGCTTTTTAGTACTCTTACCGATAATTTCCCGTAGATACGGAAGAATTTTGCTTCACAACAAGATAAATTAAGGAACACATAAATGGCTTACGTAGTAACTGAACCCTGCATCAATTGTAAATACACCAATTGCGCATCTGTATGCCCGGTCGACGCGTTTCGGGAAGGCCCGAACTTTCTGACAATCTCTCCGGATGACTGCATCGATTGCGACGCTTGTGTAGCTGAATGCCCGGTTGAAGCTATTTTCCCTGACGACGAAGTTCCGGAAAAGTGGGAGCATTATATTGATTGGAATGAACGCCTGGCTGAACAGTGGGACGATAATGTAATCAACGAAACAAAAGATCCATTACCGGATGCCGAAGAATGGGAAACAAAAGAAAAATCTGAAAAAGATATTAAAGAAGAGTGATCATCTCTCTGTTATCAGTTCTTATTTTATAGGGTTCCTCATGTATATAGCAAAACCTGTATAGAGCAAACCTGCTAAAAATGTTTCCAACAAGCTCAGCCGAAAGCTAATTTGACTGAAAATGGAACATTTAAATGACTGATCATTGAAAAAACCTGATTACTCCACACCTATGGTGATGGGTGTACTTAATGTTACACCCGATTCTTTCTCCGATGGCGGAAGTTATATAAACCCTGATACGGCCATCAATCGTGTGGAGTCTATGGTTCGGGAGGGGGCGTCGATTATTGATATCGGTGGGGAATCCACGAGCCCCGGTTCAGATTTTATCAGTACAAAAGAAGAGCTGAGAAGGGTGACTCCAGTGCTTAAAGCTATAGCATCCCGTTTCCCGGACACCCTCTTTTCCATTGATACCACAAAATACGAAGTAGCAAAATCCGCATTGGATTGCGGCGCTCACATTGTTAATGATGTGAGTGGCCTCCGGAAGGAACCCCGCTTCGCTTCATTATGTGCTGAATACAAAGCTACCCTTGTGATCATGCATACACAGGGTGATCCAAAAACAATGCAACATAATCCGTTGTACAAGGACGTTGTAAAAGAGGTGGATGCTTTCTTTACCAGCCGGATTGATCAAGCAACGCAGCAGGGTTGTAATAACATTATTTTGGATCCCGGCATAGGTTTTGGGAAAACATTAGATCATAATATTGCTCTTTTGGCCAATTTGGCTAAATTCCATGTTCATGGATGGCCTCTTATGGTAGGGGCATCTCGTAAAGCATCAATTGGGCAAATCCTGAATGGCCGGCCGGTGGGAGGGCGTCTTGCCGGAACACTTGCTGTTCATTACGACGCACTCACAAAAGGTTGCAAAATTATCCGCGTCCACGATGTTAAGGAGGCATTTGATACAATTTTGGTTTATAATGCTATCTATTCGTTAAACAATTAATTTCCCGCTTTCTTGGAATTATTCCCTATTGGTTTTCTTGATTTTGGTCTAATAGACCTTATCGAAACCATCATCATAGCATCGATATTATTCTATCTTTATCGATGGACAAGAGGCTCATTTGCTGTTCCGGCATTTGTTGGGATTCTTATTGTTTTTTTGGTTAATGCTATGGTTAGTGCTTTAGGGCTCACCACCATCAATTTCATGATGAGCCGCATCCTCGATGTGGGAGTGCTCGCTGTAATTATTCTATTTCAACCGGAACTTAGGAAGCTATTATACAGCATTGGATTGAATACCAACTTTGATCGCTTTTTCGGTAAAAGCGGGTCGACGGAAGTTACTGATGAAGTTATTGATGCTGTTAAAAAATTATCCAGGACCAAGACCGGCGCATTAATAGTTTTTTCCAAGCGGTCGGCACTTAATGATCTTATTGAAGTAGGTGTTAAAATTGATGCGGTAGTAAGCAGTCAGTTATTGCTGACCATTTTTAATAAAGAAGCACCACTGCATGACGGTGCAGTCATTATCAGGAATAATAAGATAGTGGCAGCCAGCTCTTATCTGCCTATCAGTCAAAACCCGAATATATCTTCAGTATTCGGTACCAGACATCGGGCTGCTGTTGGCGTTACTGAGATCAATAATGTATTCGTGGTTGTGGTTTCTGAAGAGACCGGAAGAATATCCATCGCTCGCCACGGAGCTTTAACAAGTGGACTTACCATCCAAAAGTTACGTCAGGAAATGCAGGAAGCTCTTAGCGATGAGTATATTAAAGAAGAGGAAACCGGATTCTCAAGTGCTGAAATGGATTAGCGGCTGTTAATAGCAGCTTTATTACGTTTTCATTTTAAAAAGAGCACCTTCTTTTGCAAGTTGTAGATGATCGAACTGGCTGCTGTACTGCTGAAGTTTTTGTTCGAGATTATTAAGAACCTGGTCAGTCGAATCCGGATCATGATGGGTTACAAACATATTTTTAACACCGCATTCCGCACACATTTCAACGGCTTCTTCCCAGGCGGAATGTCCCCAATGTTTTTTAGATTGATAGCCTTCCCTGTCGTATTGACCATCATGGATTACCACATCGGCATTTTTAATGTAGCGCCTGAGATAGTCCCGGTAAGGAATAGTTTTCCCGTTTTCTTCAGGTATCAACTCGTTATCCGGACAGTAAATGATAATCTTTCCGTTAATATGGATTTTATAAATAGCCGTTGCTACCGGATGGTTTGATAGCATGAACTCGATCTGATATGCCCCATAATCCTGGAGTCGTGGATTATGGGTATGATAAGATAGCTTAGCCTGTAGCATATCCGGAGTTACAGGGAAATATGTATAGTTCATCTGACCTGATAGAACATCTTTAGCGCCACCGATAAGTTGATCAGGCAAATAGATGTCAAAACTATTATGGGGAACATAAAGGGGCCTAAAGAATGGAAAGCCCTGAATATGGTCCCAGTGGGCGTGTGTTATAAAAATACGACCATTTATGATCTTGTTCGGAGCCATTACACTATTGCCCAGATTACGAATTCCTGATCCGCTGTCGAATATGAGAAGTTCATCATTATCAGGAATCGTAACTTGCATGCACGATGTATTACCACCATAATACATATTTTCCTGGTTAGCACATGGGGTTGAACCCCGAACACCCCAAAACTTTAAATTAATGGTAGGAGATAAGCTCTCATCAATTTCGGTTAGAAAGGCTTCAACATTTAGTGGTTTTTGATGGAAAGACGATACCCCGGCTTCCATAGCCATGTCACGTTCTATGGAAAACTCCCGGGTTGTGAGCATAAATATGGGTATGTCACAGATCTTTTCCGTTCGGCGGATATCTTTTGCCAGATGAATACCGCTTCCATCGGGCAAATGCAGATCTAGGAGAATTATGTCGGGACAGGTTGTTTTGATATACTCAAATGCACCATCCATTTTGTTTTGGCTCTCAAAACGGTATCCTCTTTTTTCAATGGAGTGACGCAAGATATCGCATATTGCGATATCATCGTCGATCATAAAAACATTTTTTGTTTTATTACCCATAGGATACCGAAGAAAGGGGCAGGAGCAATTTTTTTCAATCACTGCTCCTGATTAACAAATCAGGCGTTACCTTTAAATTTCATCAAGTTCGCTTTTAAGATCGTCGATACGCTGCAACTTGCCTTCGAGCTTTTCTTTGGCAGAGTCGATCTTATCTTGAATCTGATCACGCAGTTGATTGCCTTTTTTGCTGGGTTTTACGAAAGTGATGTAATCATCAAAATGAAGGATCTCATCATTTAATTTGTCACATTCTTTTTTCAGCTTGTGTATTTCACTACTGATTTTTCGGGATGCATTGCCCTCCGGAGGGCTTGAAAATTTAGTCTTTTTGGGTTCATCACCTTTTGATTCACTTCTCCCCCTCTCATAAATTACATCGCAGGCTTGTTTGAACTCCTTATAGATGATGTCTTTCTTTTTAATGGGTACGAAGCCTATTTGTTTGAATTTCTCCTGAAGCGGTTTTACCAGTTGAATAGCCTCACCAGCATTTTCATGGTCAGCCAATTTGTTGATCTCTTCGATCACCTTCTTTTTTTCATCGAGGTTTTTCCTCTGCTCCTCACGCTGTTCTTTAAAAAAATTGCGTCTGTTTTTATGGAAAATATCCATGGCTTTCTTAAAACGCCGCCAGATCTTACCTGATTTGTTTTTAGGAACGGGACCGACCTCTTTCCAACGGTGCACCAATGAATCCATCTCACGTGCTCCTTTCATCAAGTCCTCAGTCTCGCTGAGGGCTTCGGCCTGGTCGCAGAGTTGTTTCTTTAATTCATAATTGTCTTGTTCCTGATCCCTAAGCACGTCAATATTTTTTTCCTTGCGCTTATTGAACTCATCGGATGCAGCTTTGAAACGATCCCACAAAGGTTGGTTATGCTCTTGTGGTACCGGACCGATCTTTTTCCATTTCTTGTGCAGAGTGTTAATTTGCCGGGCTGCCAGGGCCAGGTCTTTTTCTTCCTTAAGCTTTTCGGTTTCTACACAGATGCCCAGCATCTTTTGGTAATTACGCTCCAGTTCTTTCTTATAAACCGGATTAAGTTCAAGCTTCTTGTTGTAATATTCATCTTTCGCAGCTCGCAACTTATTCCAGATCTGGTTTGAGTTCTCCTTCGGGACCGGACCGATTTTCTTCCATTGTCTGGTAAGCTCTTCAACCTGCTTATCAAGGGCATCCCAGTTCTTTGTTTCTGAGCTTGCTCCTGTCACAATATTATTCAGCTTGTCCAGGACCGCCAGTTTCCCTGTTAGGTTATCTTCTTCTTTTTGGCGAGCGTGTACCAGGTATTCTATTTTATTTTTATCAAAGACTTCCAGAAGGGCCTCGTATTCTTTATCCTGTTTTTTAGCATCATCGGCCGGAAGTTTCTTAAACGATTCCCATTTTCGCTGAATGCTTTTGACCTCATCGATAGCTTGCCACTTATGATTAGCTACCAGATTTTGAAGCTTCTCCAGAAGCTGTTGCCTTTTTTCGAGGTTGGATTGTCTTTTTTCGCGTTGCTTATTTTGATGCTCGGTTTTTCTTTTGAAGAAAGTAGTTTCAGCATCTCTAAATTTTCCCCAAAGATCATTATAAACTTTTTGATTCTCGGGAACCGGGGCCTTTTCCCATTTTATTCTAAGGTTCTCAAATTCCAGTCCGGCATACTGCCAGTCTGATCCAGTGCTGATCGACTGGGCTCGTGCTACTAATTCTTGAAGTTCAGGCAGTTCCGGCTGCTGGTTTTCTTGTTTATCAGCCGGGTCACCTTCAGTGGCCGGGGCGAGAGTTGTTTTTGGGGCCCCTTCAGAAACATCATCGGCAGAGATACCCCCTGAGATCACCTTTTTACGCTCATCAACTTTAGATAACAAAGCTCCAAAATCACCAATGGCATCGGTTTGGTTGATTTCTTCAGCTAGAACACCGAGCTTGCTCAATTGGGCTCTTCTATCGGATGAAGCGTCAATCATTTTTAACACTTTTGCTACGTAACCATCCAAAAGATTGAATGATTGTTGATAATGCTCTACGGCTTCTTCAACCTTTTCAGGATTAACCTTTCCTAATTCCCTGCCTTTGAAAAAGGCATTATCTTTTTGGACCAGCCGGCTATCACCGGTTACGAATCCTGATTCATTTTCAAACAAATACACGGAGGCTTTACTATTTTGATTCAACACAGATTCGGGCATACAAATGTTTTTTGTGCTTTTTGCTTTGTCTTAAAGAGTTATGTTTCTGTGTAATAGTTAGGATATTGAGGTTAAAATAACGTTTTTTCAACGAGCAATACAAAGGATTATAAATATCCGGGAAAAGTAGCTGTAAGTTTTTATTTAAAATGGTTCTAAAACAATTAAATGCGGGATTTAGTAAAACTTTCCAGACAGCTATAAATTGCTAATGTTTAGCGAAAAGTAAATGTTTTATGTATGCAGAACCATTATAGATTTTTAATAACTAAACCAGATGATGGCAAGCGGTACGTATTCTCCAAAAGTACTCCTACCTAAGAGGAAACACTATATTCATGGTTAGTATATTTACTTTAATTAATAAAATATAATTAAGATTAATTAGTTATTAATTCATCATAAGCTTTTGTTAATATGCGCTTTAAAATAAATGGCAAAAGTAATAAGTTATTTTTATACCAATAATTACCTATTGCATAGCATACCAGAATGGGAAATAAATTAAACGTCAGGGCCAAACACCGTCTTCTTTATGAAGATCGGAAACAAACCGATAGTGTGGTTTCAAAGCAGACCGACAGGCCGGCATCTAAAGGAAGCAGGCCTCACTTTTACGTTCGCCAGATGCTCTCAGAAAATGGACCTGATGACCTGACGAACCAACGGGCCGGGCTTGGGAATACTCAAAAAAGGCTTGAGAAGGTTAACAATGCGCTTGAGTTTTCAAATGATCACCTTCATAGCATCATTGAAGGGACAAGCGATCTTATTGCAGCACTTGACCTGGATTATAAAATAATCAGTTTTAATAGCGTTTATAAAGAAAGCTTTGAAAACCTGGTCGGCAGAGAACTACATCAGGGCTCTTACCTGCATGAAATGCTGAATGGTTATCCTGATGTAAAAGCAATGACCATTAAAATGTGGACTCGCGCTCTTAAGGGGGAAAGCTTTACATCAACGTATGCTATAGAAATAAACGATCACATCAGTTATCTTGAAGCAAGCTACAGCCCGATAAAGAATATAGATAACGAAGTGATGGGTGCTACCACCGTCATCAGAAATGTAACCCGGCGGGTTGAATTGCAAGAAGAGCTTCATCAGGCACATGAATCACTCGAAGCAAAAGTTCTCGAACGAACGGCTGAACTTGAAGAGGTTAACCGGCAACTTCGACGGGAAATTGAAGAGCGTGCTCAGACTGAAAAACTACTTTTGGATAGTGAACGAAAGTTCAAGACGGTATTTGAGAATGCATCTGTAGGTATGTCCCTTACCGATATGGAGGGAAACTTACTTTTAGTCAATTCTGCTTTGTGTGAAATGCTTGGACTTCCTGACCAGGAGTGCCAATCCATGAAATTGAGGGATTTTCTGCATAAGGATTACCTTGATAATACCCTTAAAACAGAACGGAAGCTGAAAAGTGGAGAGATAGCAACATCACGGACCACGCAGAAATTTGTTCATAAAGACGGAAGAATCGTATGGGCCGATGTTGCGACAATACTACTAAAGACAGGACAGGGGCAGAAGGATTACTTCATCTCTCATATTCAGGATGTGACCGGGCAGATCCAGTCAAAAAAACGCTTAATGCGGGAAAGGAACCTGGCCGAAGGTATTATAAACAGCCTCCCAGGCATATTCTACATCTTTGACAAAAACGGTAAACTTAATAAATGGAATAATAACTTTGAGAAAATAACCGGCTATTCAGCTCATGAAATTCCGGGAAAGAGCATCTTAAGGTTGTTTGATGTCGATGAAATTGGTCTCGTTAAGAAAAGTATCCGTGAAACCTTCAGTGGTGAAGAGAGTGAAGTTGAAGCAAATTTGGTCTCGAAAGACGGTAAAAAGACCCCCTATTATTTCACTGGAACAGTTACCCACAATGACGGTGGCCCTTATTTTATGGGTATGGGCATGGATATCACGGATAGGAAACAGGCCGAAAATGAAATCAAGCTTTATGCACGTAAGCTTAAAAAGCTGAATGCCAGTAAGGATAAGCTTTTCTCTATCATCGCCCATGACCTGAGGAGCCCTTTTACCGGTCTGATTGGATTATCGGATATGCTAAATAAAGAAATCGACACTCTATCTAATGAGGATATCAGGTCCTTTGCCGGGATGATCAATAAATCGGCGAATAGTATTTTTCAGTTACTTAACAACCTTTTAGAGTGGTCAAAGGTCCAATTGGACGGAACAGAGGTAAAACCGGAAAGTATCAACCTGAAGGATCTTATTGATAGTTGTTACGAAACTTTGCAGGATAATCTAAGAGCAAAGAATATCGAGTTGAATAGCGAAGTTGACAGGGATATTCAGGTGATGGCTGATCGCAATATGCTTGTTTCTGTTTTCCAGAACCTAATCTCCAACAGTCTCAAGTTTACTAACGAAAATGGCTCCATCTTTTTAAAGGTTACAGGTCGGGATGATCATATCCTTGCTCAAGTTTCTGATACCGGCATAGGGATAAGTGACAAAGTTCTGAAAGGAATATTCACACTAGACCAAAGTACATCCAGAAAAGGGACCCGTAACGAACAAGGAAGCGGGCTGGGGTTGATTCTTTGTAAGGAGTTTGTCGGGAAGCACGGGGGTGAAATTTGGGTGGAAAGTACCGAAGGTGTGGGCAGCACCTTTTCCTTCACTATACCGAAAGAGCTGCCGGCAGGCTTATCCACATAATATCAGGCGTACATTATCTAAAGCCGTCATCCAATCACGTCACATTGATGCAAAAGTTGTCAAATCTGGCAAGCCGGTGATTCGAATAAAGGGTAACATCCTTGAAGCAACCAGAGGAGATTTGACAACTTTGCGTTGGGTGTAAGAGTGGTGATTGGGGTATTGTCAATCCGGCTGCGCTCTGATGCAACTCCAATCCCCGTTGTCGCCTACGACTGCCTCAGTGTCAAAAGGGAAATTTCAGGCTTTACCATGCGAATGGGGATACCGACCATTCCGACACCTACATTTACGTATAGCTTTTTATCCCCCTGTTGGTACAGGCCATTTGAATAGTTGTAAATAAGCCGGATGGGATAAATAGGAACGCCCAAAATATCCATGCCAATCTGTCCGCCATGAGTATGGCCGGATAGAGTGAGGTCAACCCCCTGCTGATGGGCAACATCGAATAGTTCGGGCCTGTGAGAAAGCAGGACCTTGAATGTATCCTGATCAATATTATTTAAAGCATGATCAATTCTTGCACGATTATGTTTACCTGATCCAAAATCATCTACCCCGAGCAATGTCAGGTTTTCTCCATTTATACGTAGCGAATCGTTACTGTTCACCAACATTTTAACGCCACGCTGCTCCATAGCGGAGCTTACAACAGGGCCCGATGCATAATGATCATGATTCCCGAGGCAACCGTATGTTCCGTAATCCGACTTCAGGTTTCTTACCGTGTTATACAAAGCCGGAAGCTCGTTCCGGGAGGTATCAACAAAGTCACCGGTTATGGTCACAAGGTTGGGATGGAGACTGTTGGTGATCTCGAATATTTCATGGATCTGATGCTGGGTCATGTAAATGCCGGAATGGATATCACTAACCTGGGCAATTTTTAATCCATCAAGACCAGCCGGCAAATTATCAAAAAAGAGATCTTTTCTGATAATCTTATAATCATGAGCAGTGGCAGCAGCCGTTCCAATGGTAATACCAAAAGGGGCAGATACAGCAGCCAAACCTGCTGTTTTTAAAAAACGTCGACGTCCGCTCTCAGGGTCTGTTGATAGGGGGGGATTCTCCCCCGGCCCTATAGAAAACTCGGAGAGTGATGGTTTCTTTAAAGCTTTCATCATGAACGTAACCACATCAATGGTAAGCACTGCAGCAAAAGAGATACAAAGGGCACCCAAAGAAATACCGCCGGGGTAAATGATTAAATTCTGGACCCACTGGTGCTCATAATATCCAAGTTCAATAGCCATAAAGCGGGCAGCGAATATCAGGTTAGCAAGAATAATTAATACGATACCGGCTTTTATGATGGATTTACTTACCTGGGGCGCGTAATACTTTTTCACCCAGAATTTGCAGGCCCTGGCCAAATACCATTGCACCGCGGCAAATGCACCGGCGTAAATTATAAAAGGGATTATTACTGAAATGATGGTTGTCCTGTTATGAACATTTCAGACAGCTTTGCAAGCAGGCTCTCTGAAATGAGAATTGAGTAACGAAGTTTGGTTTTATAAAAGTTAAATTCTTTTAACTGTAAAACGACTTCGTAATTCTAAAATTCTCTAATAAATGAGAATATTTTTACCTTAGTTTATCTATAAAGAAACGTCAGGGCCTGAATAAGTTAACCGGACCATTAACACAATATTGATTTTTTGTTACCCGTAACAAGTCACCCTGGAGAATAGGTTCAGGCAAGTCTTCGACTTCGGTTGGGGAATGAGCATCTGGAACAATACCGGCATGAGGATCCCCAACCTGCGCTCTGACTGACGTAT
>JBBDMV010000161.1:0-50687 GCA_040878115.1 Balneolales bacterium | reverse complement strand
AAAATTGGCCTTGATTTTTTGTTACTTTTGCATCAAGGCAAAAGTAAAGCGCTATGGAATTCATGAAACCTGAACACTTCCATAAACAGCTTCAAATCTCATAAGCCTGCTCACAATCCATCATATACCGGGCGAGACGCCCTTGAATAGTGTGGTACAGGCGAGACGCCCTGTACCGGCGATGTAGAGACGCGCTATACCGGTTGAGACAGCCTCCACCTTTTTTATTTTATGAAATATTAACCTGGATATTGAACTAAGCAGGCCTGGATCCTTGTTTTACCAGTACATAAATAATAATAAAAACAGGAGTTTATATGTTTGAGAAATTGGCAAATCTAAGCGTAGGCCTGGGCTTGGCCTCAATGGCCGGAAGCCTAGGTACCTGGATGATGGGTAAAGGAAAAAAACCAGATGAGCAACATCACGAAGAGCACCGGAGCCTACTGGTAGGATTGTGGCCGCCCACTTTTTTTCTACTGGCACTGTATCTTTTTAAACTTCAGGAAAGAGGCTACGAAGAAGATGCGGAAGAACTTCGTAACAGAGCTAAAGAAATGGCGCCTAACTGATCAGCTGAGTTTAACCTATATGTAATCCAAAACCCTGGTACAGGGTTTTGGATTATCCCTTTGATTATTCTATTTCCACCCACGATTCTACGTCACTGAAAACTTCCACGAACTCCAGCTTTTCTCCGCCTGGACTTATAGTAACTTCATAGGTTACCGGATCATCGGATTTCCTGCTCAACAATAGGGATGCCAGATTGTTGACCAGTTGGGTCTGAATAATCCTCTTCAGGGGACGGGCACCAAATTGGGGATCATAACCTCTATTTGCAAGCCAGTCTTTCACGGCGTCAGTTACACCCAGATTAACTTTATTTCTTTCCAGCATCTTGTGGACCCTGGATAATTGTATGTCCACGATCTTACGGATATGAGATTTCTCCAGAGGATGGAATACAATCACATCATCAATTCTGTTCAAAAACTCCGGACGAATTGTTTGTTTAAGCATATCAAACAGTTGCGACTGCATATCCCTGTAAGTCTCAGGTGAAAAACGCCCTTCTGTTTCCTCGATTTTTCTCTGGATGAGATGAGAACCGATGTTGCTGGTCATAATTACAATGGTATTGGTAAAATCGACCGTAACTCCCTTGTTATCGGTAAGGCGACCATCATCCAGGACCTGAAGCAGTATATTAAATACATCAGGATGCGCTTTTTCGATTTCATCCAACAAGATCACGGAGTATGGCTTGCGGCGTACGGCTTCGGTAAGCTGCCCTCCCTCTTCATAGCCAACATAGCCCGGAGGGGCGCCTACCAGGCGGCTGACGCTGTGGCGCTCCATGTATTCGCTCATATCAATCCTCACCATGGCCCCTTCATCATTGAACAGGTAATCGGCGAGTGTACGGGCAAGCTCGGTCTTGCCGACCCCTGTGGACCCCAGAAAAATAAAGGAACCTATAGGCCGTGCGATATCTTGCAATCCTGCTCTGGAACGACGTACGGCATGAGAAACAGCCTCGATGGCCTGCTGCTGACCGATTACACGTTTGTGTAAAGCCTCTTCCATAACGAGTAGCTTATCCCGTTCACCCTTAAGCATCTTGCTCACCGGTATGCCGGTCCAGCGTGAAATGATGTCAGCGATATCTTCATCATCTATTTCCTCTTTAAGCATGGAACTGGTTTGCTGCAGTTCGGTCAGCTTTCTCTGGGTTTCTTCAAGTTCACGCTCCAGGTTGTTAATGGTCCCATAGCGGAGTTCGGCTACTTTTCCATAATCACCCTTGCGCTCAGCCTTGTCAGCCTCATGACGAGCTGTTTCTATGGCTTGGTTCATGCCACGAATATCCTGGATCAAATCACGTTCCCTGCTCCAACTGGATTTCAGGCTTTCATAATGCTCGTTCAAATCGGCCAGTTCCCTGGTGATATTTTCGATTTTCTCCACGGCATCCTCCCGCTTCAGGGCCTCGCGCTCAATTTCCAATTGACGGATCTGCCGCTCAAGATTATCAAGCTCTTCAGGCATAGAATCGATTTCAATTCTAAGTCGTGATGCCGATTCATCGATAAGGTCGATGGCTTTATCCGGAAGGAACCGATCGGATATATAACGGTGAGATAATTCCGCTGCCGCTACAATCGCGGAATCGGTAATCCGGACCCCGTGATGCAGTTCATAGCGCTCTTTAAGGCCGCGTAATATGGAAACAGTGTCTTCAACCGAGGGTTCACCCACAAGTACGGTTTGAAGACGGCGCTCCAGAGCTTTATCCTTTTCTATATATTTCCGGTATTCAGTAAGTGTGGTGGCCCCAATAGCCCGCAATTCTCCGCGTGCAAGACTTGGTTTAAGGATGTTGGCGGCATCCATAGCACCCTCGGCTGCGCCGGCCCCCACAAGCGTATGCATTTCATCAATAAAGAGTATAATCTCACCATCGGAATCGGCAACTTCTTTTACTACGGCTTTAAGACGATCCTCAAACTCACCCCGGAATTTCGCTCCGGCAATCAGTGCGCCCATATCCAATGCTACAATACGTTTGGTTTTCAGGCCTTCAGGAACATCACCTTTTACAATGCGAAGCGCCATGCCCTCAGCGATGGCCGTTTTGCCCACACCGGGCTCCCCAATCAACACCGGATTGTTTTTGGTCCGCCGGTTAAGGATTTGCATTACTCTGCGGATTTCATGATCGCGCCCTATGACCGGGTCCAGCTTATTCTTTTCGGCTAGTTCGTTGAGATCACGGGCAAATCGTTGCAATGCCTGATATCTGCTTTCGGCATTAGGATCATCTACTTTTTGTGATCCGCGAACTTCCTTCATCACACTACTGACGCTGTCATGATCTACCCCCTGGTCACGAAGTATTTCCCCTGACTTGTCTTTCCCTGACGACATGGAAAGCAGCAGGTGCTCTGAGCTAATGTATTCATCGCCCAGCTTGCCAGCTTCTTTCCTGGCTTTGTCGAACATGGCATTGGTATCGTTTGACATATATTGCCCTGACACCGAAGCGCCTTTGACCACCGGTATGTTTTTTAGGGCATCGTCCAACTTGTTTTGGATAACCTGCAGCGCCCCCCCCATCTTCTTGATGATCGTTACCGTAATACTTTCGGGGTTGGATATCATAGCTTTCAGGATATGTACCGGCTCCAGGGCCTGATGGTCCTTCTCAGCTGCAATTTCAAGGGCACCCTGAATAGCTTCCTGAGCTTTTAAAGTAAATTTATTAAGGTTCATGGTGTTGAATAGTTTTTTATTATTCCTTTTGAAATCATTTTAACTGTAATAACGCTAATATCATACCATAATTTATTGACTGACTTAAAAGCAGAACTTTATAACATTAAGTCATAATCTGTCTTTTTTACGAAGCATCTCTGGATAAAATGGCAGATAAACCAGTGATTGCCTGTATAATTTCTTTATTGATTTCTGGTAACGCCTTTATCTAATAATTCTCCGTAAATACCATACGGAAGCCTTAATAGGTTTTCAGGCCCTATCAGAAAACCTTGGTGGTTTGTGCCATGAGAGTTGAAGGTTGGTGATTAAATTTCACTAATAAGCAGCTAGGCTATTTCATCTTTCCGCTTATTTATTAAATTATGAAAGTAATGATGAATATAACTAAAACCAGAGGGATTAGGCTTGAAAACATTAAAAACAGCTCACCCTCCACCGAAGCCATTAATGCTTTGGGATGGGAAGTGTGGTTTTTGCCACTGGTGGATCATTCGCTGGAAAATGATTACTGATGATAATGTGGATTTCGAGAAGTTTCAGCATGCAAAATCACGGTTTCCTGATATTCCGGAAAACGTTTTTGGGGATGCTGTCCGATTGATCGAAATAAATGGCACCGTTTATGGTGGTGCTCATGCCGCATACCGCAGCTTCACTTATGGGAAACGCCGGAAATGGCTGTACTTCATGTACAGGAAATCAAAATTATTTGCCAAAATAAGCGATGCGGCATACGAATGGATTTCCGCTCACCGAACCCTGATGTATAATGTTACTGTTTCTCTTCTTGGAAAAAACCCAACCCAGCCCAAACCTTATTGGTTCTTATATCTTTGCCTGGTCGTGTTCTTCTCAGGCGTAATTAACCACTCCTGGTAGAATTAGTTATTTTTCAGGTTAAGCCTGTATTTAATGGATTCATGTTCTTCTTCAGGTGAGCTCAGGAAGAGCAACTCGTAGAGCTCGCCATCCACCCAGTCATCTACAAATTGGTCGTATTGCTTTGAACCGGGATTTCCCGATTGTCCACCGGGATAAATTCCATATCCTTGAACAGGTTGGCCTAAATCAACCACCATCCTCCAGGATGGCCCGTTATCTCCACGACGAATTGCATTCAGGATCCCATCGTCGCCGCCCGTTAACAGATGCCCACTATCAAAACCAGGTATATCAGCCAGATGTTTTATGTTTGCTCCCTGAGCTTTACCCCAGTTCCAGTTATCACTGAACTCACCATGCTCTTGTATAAGGTCACCTTCAACTTTGGTAAACGAGTCGATAATAAAATCGTCAAGGGTAAGTGTATAACCGTCGCTTTCATGAATGAAAATATCAGACTCAGGTTCGTTTTTCATCAGAAACACGGTGTGATCACGTGCGGGAAACTTGACAATTTCTTTATAATCTCCATAAACTTTTTCCCACGTGCTTCTGTATAGTTCCCGCCACCAGAAATGGAACATGGTGGCAACTTTACTGTCAGGGTCCATCTGGTAATCCCATTTACGAAGCCCTGTAAAGATTTCCTGTTGATGAGTATCTAAACGGCTTGTATCAATTTTCTCAAGCATAAAAGGCAAAATGCTGCGAGCATGAACATTAAGGTTATCATTCTGCATTTGCTGCATGAAGTTTTTATCTATGCCTTCAGCCTGACTCAGAAGCTCATCCAAACGAACTCCCCGTTCATTAGGGGCAAACATCCAGCCAAGATAATAGGGGTAATCAGGTCCCACCTGAGGTTGGTTGGCAGAGCTTACAAAACCTCTTTCGGGATTCTTATGATGAGGATTTTGCTCATGGGGAATCCAACCTTGCCAATCGTAAAGCGGATCACGGCCGTCACTGATGTAATCACCCTGGCCATTCCACCTCAATGGGAAAAGGCCATTGCTCCAAAGTGCAATGTTCCCCTCAGTATCTGCATAGGCATAGGTTTGTGCCGGAACATGATGATGCTTGATACCATCAACAAATTCATCGTAATTCTTTGCACGGTTAATTTTCAGGAAGGTAAGTACTTCATTTGACTCATCATGCGCAAGCCAGCGAATAGCATGTTCCGGGGCTGTCAGATCACGGAATGGTTCTTCACCTTCCTTAAGAGTAATAGGCCCGTGATGGGTGTAAACAATGGTATCAAGGACTGTTTCTCCGCCTCTTACCTTAATTTCTTCAACTTCCATCTGTGTTGGCTTCCACACACCGTCATGAAGGTATCTCTCGCGGGTTTCATCCTGGAACTCTATTTCGTAAATATCCAATACATCTGCACCTGTATTGGTAACCCCCCATGCAATATCCTCGTTGAACCCGATGATTACGGCGGGAGCTCCGGGAAGGCTGACACCGTAGACATTCACCGTCGGTGAATAAAGCTGAACTTCATACCAGAGCGATGGCAGGGTCAGATTAAGGTGCGGATCGTTGGCAAGCATCGGGTTCCCGGATTCTGTTTTACTGCCGTCGACGGCCCAGTTGTTTGATCCGATCCCGGGGTTATGTTCAATGTGAAGACCGTTCTCCATGATATTGGGAACAAAACCAGTATCGGGTTTTTTGACCTGTTTTGGTTCGAAATCCCATTCGGTGCTTTCAGGAATTGCCGGGTTGAAATAAGGTGCATATTTAGGAAAAAGCTTCTCAGTCAACTCTGCCCCCAGCTCATTAAGGGTATTGGTCATTTCCAAGTCGCTACTGTTACTCGTGAGCGTATTGGCCAGGTTCATGACCATTAGACCTACTTTAAGAGGGGTCCATGGCTCTGGTTTATAATCCAGGATTTTATATTCGATAGGGAGTTCACTACTGTTCAATGAACCAATGTATGCATTGACACCCTCGGAATAAGCTTCAACGCTTTCCCAGGTCCGGGTATCTTGCATACCTTTAACAACATTTTGAGCTCCGTGTACCATACCGAGCCGACGGTGGAAACGATCAAACTCTATACCGGCCCCACCCACTATCTCCGAAACTCGCCCGGCAGCCGCGTGAGTCTGGAACTCCATTTGCCAGAGCCTGTCACGAGCCGTGATGTATCCCTGGGCCAGATAAAGATCGTGATCGTTTTGTGCAAAGATATGGGGTACGCCACGATCATCAAAAGCAACGCTGACGGGTTCTTTTAGTCCGGGTATTGGAAGATCTTCTTCACCTGCTGCATTGGCTGTTTCAGCATTCTGCCAGAACCCTGAGAATGGGTCCAGGAATTTACCCACAGGCGGCACGGTACCCATGCGCTGGTCCAAAAAAAAGATAAGCCCCAGCGTAAAAAAAAGGGATACAGCAGCTTTGGCTAGCTTCATTGTATCCCCTTATAACCAAAAAGTATCAGGATACTTTTTCATCACAGAATGCATTAAATACCATAACCAGATCGTCAGCAACCTGTTGGGCATTTCTACCTTCAATTCGATGTCTTGGTATCATAGCCTTCACTTCACCATCTTTCAGAAAAGCAAAAGAGGGAGATGACGGTGGAAATTCAGACAAATATTCTCTTGCTTTCGCAGTGGCTTCTTTATCTTGTCCGGCAAATACCGTGTATACCTTCTCCGGTAGTTTTGTATTACCCAAAGCCAGCTTTACGCCTGGTCGGGCATTTCCTGCAGCACATCCGCATACCGAATTGATTACAAGAAGCATAGTACCTTCCTGATCTTTCAATACGCTGTCTACATCTTCAGGGGTTTTTAGTTCTTCTGCGCCAATTTCAGTAAGTTCTTCGCGCATCCATGAAGTATTAGGTCCTATACCATGTCCAAATTGCATGATTTCCTCTTATTTAAGTCTTTATTGTATTGCTCTTTAATATAAGCAATTTAATATTCTTTTGTAATTACAGCGAACTTTTACGTTGTTTATTGTTTACTTTCGCGTTCTCGAGTTTTTATAAAAAATGGTCCGCAAAGTAAATTTCAATGACTGGAACAAATTTATCCCATTTTACGATCCCCATTAATGTATTTATTAAAACCTTTACTCGCATTATTGACAATTTGTCTAATCTTATCCTGCTCACGTACTAAAGAGGTAACAAGCAATTTCTCAACGGATACTGTTGAACTACAAGAGCTACTTTTACAGTGGCCCAGGAGTTACGGTCCCCGTATTCAGACCGAATATCTGAATTATTACATCAACAATAACAATGAGTTCTTATTCCTTCGAATTGATTTTAAAAATAGCCGGTTCTATGAGCAAGCCAGACGTTTTGGCTTTACAGTTTATTTCGATTCCAACGATAAATTTAAACGTTCCTTTGGAATCACCTACCCATCGGGGGTTGTAACTCAACTGAACGATATACCGGGAGCACAAAGGGCTTATTTTGAGAATCCAGGCTGGGAGAACATACCTGAGAATCGTACTCTTATCGAATCCATTGAGAAAGATTTATCGGAACACGCCATGTTAGTGCAGAGGAATGAACCAAAAGCATCTATCCGTCCTTTTCCTGTTACGATAAGCCAACTTCATGCTCAGGGTATAGATTTGGCACTGGACCAAAGTTCAAGAAATGTAAGCATGGTCTTTAAAGTCCCTCTTCAAAGTTCTCGCATTCATCAGTTTGCACTGGACACGAAACCGGGCCAGGAGTTTACCATGGGTTTTGAGGTAAAGCCTCTCACCATTGATGAAATCGATCCGGATGAAGATATTGGTGATGAGGAGCGAATGCGTATTTCGTATCAGCTTCCTTCACAATTTGACCGGTGGGTGTCGGTAACTCTGGCAAAAGGGGATTCTGACTGATGCCATAAATTACAAAGACCAATTCTTCGCTATACTTCGGAAACGGGCCGGTCATTAAAAAAAACGGATGCCGCTGAAAGCTCAGCGGACATCCGTTTAAATCAACGCGCATATAGCTGTTTAGGAAACAGTAGCTCGCGCTTCAGTGTAAAGCCGCTCTACCTGGTTCCAGTTAACAACATTCCAAAAGTCGCTAATATAGGCAGGTCGTTTATTTTGGTGCTTCAGGTAGTATGCATGCTCCCAAACATCCAGGCCGAGAACCGGCGTGAGCCCTTCCATCAGAGGTGAATCCTGATTGGCGGTGGATGTAACTTCAAGTTCGCCGGAGTTGTTAAGAACAAGCCAGGCCCAGCCTGAGCCGAAACGTGTTTTGCCTGCTGTGGCAAACTCTTCCTGGAACGCTTCAAAGTTTCCGAAAGCATTGCTAATTGCTTTGCCTGACTCACCTATTGGAAGGCCGCCGCCGTCGGGGCTCAGCAAGGTCCAGAATAAACTGTGGTTAGCATGGCCACCGCCGTTATTGATAACAGCTTGCCGAATGTCTGATGGTACTTGTTCGATATTTTTTAGTACTTCTTCGATTGGGCTGTCAGCCAGTGCATTGCCTTTCAAAGCATCGTTTACTTTATCGATGTAAGTCTGGTGGTGTTTGGTATGATGAATTTCCATGGTTTTTGCATCTATATGAGGCTCAAGAGCATCATAAGAGTACGGTAAATCCGGAAGTGAATAAGCCATTTGTTTCTCCTTTTTTATTTTAATAATTGCTTAACTATTCTATTTCAATGTTTTAAATATAACATCCATCTAATAGTTTTGAAACAAAAGATCTCTTTTTTCTGTTCCGCTAACATATTCTTATAAAACCGGGAAACTGAAATTAGCACTTCAGTTTGGAATAATTATCTTCTATCTTTTTTTTCTATTTATCATCAGTTGGTAAATAGTTCAAACCAATATTCCCGAAGGACCAAAAGTTTATATTATGAAGCCACATTATGATGTAGTAATTATTGGCAGCGGACCTGCCGGGTACTCCTGCGCTCTACAATCTTCCAAGCTCGATAAAACGGTGCTGATCGTAGAGAAAGATGAGGACCTGGGCGGGACCTGGATCAACTCAGGTACCGTGCCCAGCAAAGCACTTCGGGAAACAGCCCTGAATATATATAAATTCACCTCTCAGTTTGGTGATAAAGAAGGCTTGAAGCCCTATCAGCGGTTCAGGATGAAGGATGTTCTCAAATATAAAGACAAGGTTATTAGCAATAAAAATAACGAAGTCTGGGAAAATATCGATAAAAATGGCATCGACGTCGAAAAAGGTGATGCTCGTATCAAAGATGCCAAAACAGTAGAAATAACCGATAACAACGGAAATATTAAAACGGTAAGCACCGATTTCATCCTGATTGCCACCGGGCGCCACCCTGTTCCACCTAAGAGCTTCGAAATAGATCACATTAAGGTCCTGGATATTAATTCTTTGATGGACCTGCATCACATACCCCGGCGATTGGTGATCGTAGGCGCCAATGTCCATGCTTTGGAATTCGCTACTATTTTCCGCGCCCTAGGGACAAAAGTGACTATCCTGAATGACAAACATGATTATTTCCACTTCCTGGACAAGGAGATCAAAGATGAGTTCAACAAGATCCTGGAAACCTACCGCGTGGTCATCCACAATGATGTAAATATTCAGAGCGTACAGTATAATCAACTTAGGAACCGCACTGAGGTTAAATACACCCTAAACGGTTCTGCCGAGGCAAAGGTTATTGAAACAGAACAGGTGCTGTATTTTGGAAGTTTCAACCCCAATATTGAAAACCTCGGACTTAAAAATTTAGGACTTAAAATTAACAGGGCAGGTTTTATTGATGTTAATGATAAATACCAAACCAACATCGAGTCCATTTACGCCGCCGGTGATGTAACCGGTCCCCCGGCCCTGGCTTCCCTGGCTTTTTCTGATGGCATGCTGGCTTCCAATAATATGTTCAGCACCAAAACCACAGAGACCAAGGATATAGCCCCCGTTTCCATATATAGCATACCCGAAGTTGCTGCTTACGGACTTACCGAAAAAACAGCCATCGCCAAAGGTTTTGATGTTACCATAGGGCGGGCCCAATACGATAAACTTACCAAAGCAGACATCAGTAAACATCGGGTGGGGAAACTCAAGCTGGTTTTTGAAACAGAAACTTTCCGTTTACTGGGAGTGCATATCGTTGGTGACGGTGCCTGTGAGATCATCCATACCGGACAGGCTGTCATCGCTATGAATGGTGATGTTCGATATTTTATACGTAATGTGATGAATTACCCTAGCTTCGCTGAAGCTTACCGCATGGCCGCCTTTGATGGGGTAAACCGCGTACTTCAGGCTGGCGTGAATTACAAAAAAATACTCGAAACGACCTAAAAGCAGCCTGTTAATATAACGCTGTTTTTCTTAACACGAACAATTGATTATCAATAACTTAAAATTCCCATATTACAGGGGGCGGCGTTTGCGCTCCAGCCCCGCCATCAGGCAAATGGCTGCCGAACATCATTTGCACGCTTCCGACCTGATCGCTCCACTCTTCGTGATAGAAGGGGAAGGCCAAAAAGAGCCCATCGCTTCTATGCCGGGCTACTATCGCTTCAGCCTTGACCTTATAGCTGGCCAGGCCGAAAAGCTGCACAAACTGGGCATTCCCGCGGTGCTTTTGTTCGCAAAAGTACCGGATGAGAAAAAAGACAACCTGGGTTCCGAATCACTAAACCCGGATGGACTGATGCAAAGGACTGTAAAGACATTAAAAGGCCGTATTCCGGAACTTTGTGTGATGACCGACGTGGCCCTTGACCCGTATTCATCCGACGGACATGACGGCATTGTGAAGGATGGTTATATTATGAACGATCCCACGCTGGAAGTTCTTTCAAAAATGTCTGTTTCCCACGCCGAGGCCGGCGCTGATTTTGTAGCGCCTTCTGATATGATGGACGGCCGGATTCAATACATCCGGGAAGCACTTGAAGAACGAAGCTTTCACGATACAGGCATCATGGCCTACAGTGCCAAATATGCATCTTGTTTTTACGGCCCGTTCCGGGATGCTCTGGACTCGGCCCCAGGTTTTGGTGACAAAAAAACCTACCAGATGGACCCGCCCAATGTCAAAGAAGCCATCCGCGAAGCAAAAACAGACGAAAATGAAGGTGCCGATATCATCATGGTCAAGCCCGGTATCCCCTATCTCGATGTAGTTAGGGCCATATCCGAATCGGTATCGCTGCCGGTAGCCTCCTACCACGTTTCCGGCGAATATGCCATGATCAAAGCCGCCGCCGAAAAAGGATGGCTTGATGAACAGGCTGCGGTACTGGAAAGCCTGATCGCTTTCAAAAGGGCAGGATGCCGTTTGATCGCCACTTACTTTGCCGAAGACGTCGCCCATTGGTTATAAGGGTGCAGGTATTTGGAAGTATAGGGTAAAAAGTTACCATGATCATCCATCTCATCAACAACCTTATCGAACCGACGTATTTGTAGAAACAAATCTTGCCCTGTCTCTGTAAAAATACTCCTTACACCCATCCCTATACCCCTATACAAAAATCACATCCAATAATTATAAAAAATTATGGTTAAGGTTTAAGATTAACGTGAATGACCTTACCTTATACTTCTACATTAAAATACCCTATACCTCTTTAGATACATGTACAAGAATAGCGAAACCCTTTTTCAGAGAGCACAAAAGTTTATTCCGGGTGGCGTGAACTCCCCGGTGCGGGCCTTTAAAGGAGTTGGCGGAACGCCCATATTCCTAAATAAGGCTAAAGGGGCCGTTTTGTATGATGAGGATGGCCATGAGTATATCGACTATATGGCATCCTGGGGACCCATGATTTTGGGCCATGCCTGGGGACCGGTGGTTGAAGCCGTACGCGAAGCAGCCTTAAACTCCACATCTTTCGGAGCGCCCACCGAACTTGAAGTTCTATTAGCAGAACTCATTGTTGAGATGGTGCCTGGCCTCGAAAAGGTCCGTATGGTCAACTCCGGCACCGAGGCCTGCATGAGCGCTGTGCGGGTGGCCCGTGGATATACAGGGCGAAACAAGATTATCAAATTTGAAGGATGCTATCACGGCCACGCCGACTCCTTCCTGATCAAAGCCGGAAGCGGTGTCCTTACTCTCGGCAAGCCCGATAGCCCCGGTGTTACAGAGGGAGTTGCCCGTGATACCCTCACCACTTCATTCAATGACCTGGATGGGGTTGAAAAACTTTTAGAAGAAAACTCAGGTGATATTGCCGCCATTATCCTGGAACCGATAGCAGGGAACATGGGCTGCATTCCACCCGAACCCGGTTTCCTTGAAGGCCTCCGGAAATTGTGCGATCGGCATGGGACCGTACTGATATTTGATGAAGTAATGTGCGGCTTCCGGGTGGCACCCGGCGGTGCCCAACAGCTGTATGGTGTGCAGGCCGACCTGGTGACCTATGGGAAAATCATCGGTGCCGGCCTTCCGGTAGGCGCTTTTGGGGGGAAAGCTGAAATCATGAATATCATCGCACCGGACGGCCCTGTTTACCAGGCAGGCACCCTCTCCGGAAACCCACTGGCCATGGCTGCCGGTTTAGCCTTGCTGTCGGAACTGCATAACAACGGCAAAGTGTACGATGAACTCGAAGATAAATCATCAGCCCTTCAAAAGGGATTTGCTGATATTTTAAATGAAGAAGAAATCACACATACCCAAAACAGGGTAGGCTCCATGCTCGGTATTTTCTTTGCTGAACACCGGGTGACCGATTTCAAATCAGCTGCCGCTACCGATGTCGCTTTCTTTAAGCACTTCTTCCATGAGATGCTAAAAGAAGGCGTATACCTCCCCCCTTCGGCTTACGAAACCATTTTTATATCCAATGCACTAACCCAGGGCATGATTGACCAAACCCTTTCAGCTGCAAAAATAGCTGTACGGAAAACCCTTACCCAACAGTCTGTCTCGGGTTGAAAAAAGCGTCTTTGGCCACCGTTTTCTTAGTAGTACTGGTTGACCTTATCGGTTTCGGGATTGTTCTGCCCCTGCTGCCCTTCTATGCCAGTGAATTCAATGCATCTCCGGTTGCCATCGGTTTGCTGTATAGTATATATTCGGTAGCCCAACTGATCTTCTCTCCCATTTGGGGTAGCTATTCTGACCGTATTGGGCGCCGGCCCATTATGCTGTTCAGCACCTTCGGGGCCGTCATTGCTTACATCATATTTGGCTTTGCCGGCTCACTCACTGTCCTTTTCATTTCCCGCCTGATAGCCGGGGTGATGGGTGGCAACATCTCTACCGCACAAGCTTATATCGCCGATGCCACCACACCCGAGAACAGGGCCCGAGGTATGGGCCTGATAGGAGCGGCTTTTGGCATAGGCTTTGTTATGGGGCCTGCCATAGCATCCGGATTAATCCACCCGGAATTCAAAGCCTTCTTCGACAACTCAGGGTTTACCAACTTTGCTGCCTGGATGGAGGCCAACCGGTATAGCTTGCCGGGCTTTTTTGCCGCTTTCCTGTCTTTTTGCAGCTTTTTGCTGGTCTACTTCAAGCTTCCCGAAACGGTTGATAAAACCCGTAAGACAACAGGCAAAATCACGGCGCGACCCACTGTTTTTACATCAACCTTCTGGCACAACATCAGCAAACAACAAAAAGCTACAGGAAGCAAAGTACTCACCCTCCTTCTTTTCGCATCCTTCCTGCTTTCCTTTGGCCAGGCCAGCCTGTATAGCGCGTTCCCCCTCTTCTGTGAAGCTGTTTTGGATATGGACCCTGAACAGGTAGGCATACAGTTCTTCTACATCGGCATGATTGCCGTGGTGGTCCAGGGCGGGCTGATCAAACCCCTCACGCGCTGGTTCAGCGAGGAGAAGCTTTTCCTTACCGGGAATATTTTAATGACTATGGGACTTGCCGCCATAGCCTTTGCCGGAACGATTTCGATGTTAACGTTCTTTCTTGGGGTGATGGCCTTAGGCCACAGTCTGAACCTCCCCACACTCAGCAGCCTGGTCTCTCAGGAGGCCGATCCCAAAAACGTAGGCGCCATGATGGGGACTGCCCAGGGCCTTTCAGGCCTCGGCCGTGCCATCGGTCCGACCTGGGGCGGGTTTCTCTTCAGCGTCTCCTTCGGGTTGCCGTTTATCGCCACAGCAGTGGTCATGCTGGCAACAGTATATATCGGCTTGAAGCTGATAGGAAACCATATGCAGGCTAAAAAAGACCCCGTCCAGAGCTAGATTGGGCAAATTTTCCTTAATTTAGTTTTAGGACAAGATACAAACGCTCCCATTAAGATTCTGCGCTAACACATGCTACGTTAAACGTCCCCGCTTAACGGAAGATCAACGCCCACAAGAACTGTATGCACCTATGCGCGATCAAAAACTACAGCATCCATATTACCAGGAGTCATTGCTTACACCATATATGCGATCGGCACGTAACGTCAGTCTAAATGAGTGAAGCATAGCGAAACGAAGTCGAAATGTAATCTAAAAAGTTGTCAAATCTTGCTAGCCAATGATTCAAATAAAGATAACATCCTTCAGGCAACCAGAGAAGATTTGACAACTTTGCGATGAGTGCAATCAGACAAGTCTTCGACTTCGGTTGGGGAAAAACATTTGTAACATACTGGCGTCACAAGCCCCCAACCTGGGCTCAGACTGACGTATCCATTCTATTGTGTAGCATAGATATATGCGATTGGCCACGTGACGTCACCTGCACCTCCTGCTTTATAATTTTTTAACACTTCGTAATTAATGAACTTCTATTTTATATCGTTGTTCTTTAATAAAGGGGTTCTACAAACAGAGATGACAACATAAATTGCCTTATGCGATTTGAAAAACGCAACTTCGCGCTGCCTATCGCAGTTATATTCGTATTTTCTATATCCATCATTATTTTTATCAACAAGACATCTACTTCGGGGGATGGTGTTGCTGAATCTCGGGCAACACCTTTTGAAATTGACCTTAAGTTAGGGGAAGAGTTATCCAGGCTACCCGAACCCGGTCTTGACGCTTCGCTTTTGGCAGAGACCTTTTCCGAAGCAGATGAGATCCCGCTTTTGCACAGTCTCCTTATTTCCTACGAAGGGGAGTTGGTGGCCGAGAAATATTTTAACGGCAGTAATGGCACGGATCCTGTAAATATAAAATCGGCTTCCAAAACTATTATTTCTGCTTTGGTAGGTATAGCCCTTGAGGAGGGTTACCTGGAATCTCTCGATCAAAAACTTATCGACTTTTGGCCGGAGTATTTCGACGATCAAACAGATCCTCTAAAAGAAACTATAACCATAGGCCACCTTTTGAATATGGCTTCCGGGCTAGCTTCTACCAGCGATGAGAATTACTCCGGCTGGATTGCCAGTTCTAACTGGACCAGTAGTGCTATTAATCTCCCTATGGTCTCCAAACCAGGTGAATCTATGCTTTACAGTACCGGTGATTCCCATCTTGTCTCAGCGATTCTCACCAAGGCTACCGGAATGAGCACCTATGAATTTGCTCAGGAACACTTATTTGGTCCCCTGGACATTCACATCGGAGGCTGGGACAGAGATCCTCAGGGAATATATTTTGGGGGAAATAATATGGCGATGTCGCCTCATGACTTGATGAAGTTCGGGCAAACTTATCTAAACAATGGGTACTATAACGGTGAAGAAGTCATACCGTCAAGCTGGGTATCTGAATCCACAAAAAAGCATCTTGAAGCTACATCGGGCTTTCGCGATTTTGATTACGGTTATTACTGGTGGATTGACACTTTTGGCCAGCATCAAGCTTACTTTGCCTGGGGCTATGGCGGCCAATTTATATTCGTCATCCCTGAACTTGATGCTGTTGCTGTATTTACTTCATCCACTCATTTGAGGCCCCGGGGCGGCGGTCACCTTGAACAGATACATGACCTGTTTGAATTCCACATCGTCCCCATGCTTGAGAGGGCAATACCATTTACCTCTGTGGGAAATTAATTTAGGGTCAGTTACGGATAAAACGTTTGTAAATCCGAACTAAGTTATCCTGACTCACGCCGAGATTATACAATGTAAAAATAACAATGAAAATAAGCTGTAAACGGACAATACCATTATCCCGGTATTTTTTGGCAGAGGTCTTAACGTATTTGGGAATAAGGGTATAGCTGCAATGATTGATTATTCTCCCGATTATTTCATTATCTTCCATCACGGTTAAAGATTCATCGAACCCACCGATCTTATCAAACAACTCTTTGGTGATGAACTGGCTTTGGTCTCCAAAACGGAACGCCTTAATATTGAAGCGTGTAAACCAACTGTATAAAGATAATAAAAAATGTCTGTCATCAAACGACAACCGAAAGCAACCCGCCTGCCTCCCCCGGATTGATGCACGAACAAGATCATCGGCAAAGTTGAGCGGGGGCCTGGTATCTGCATGCAAGAAATACAGGATATTGCCCTTCGCCTGCCCGGCCCCTTCATTCATTTGAGATGCCCTTCCTTTTTTTGCAGCTAGTATGGCACGAGCACCGGCTGCCCGTGCTTCTTCAACGGTATTATCGGAACTCTTACCATCAACCACTATTATTTCCAGGATTGCCTGATGGGCTGCTTCTTTTTTTAAATAGGATATCAGCCTGCCGATATTCCCCTCTTCCTGAAATGTAGGAATTATGATGCTGATCATGTTTTATGCCTTATATTTATCCCAGTCTTTCTCCGTATCTATATCCCTTAAAATAGGTAGTTCCTGCCAGCTCATGTTTTCTTGTTGCAGGTTTCTAATCGTGTCTTCGAAAACTGATTGTGTACTCCATTTTTTGTTTTCGAATACGGCAGGTATCAGCTTGCTCATTCCCAGGAGGTAATAGCCACCATCCATGGCGGGACCTATTACAGCATCGTATCCTTCTAAAAGATCAAAGGCTTTATTGATATTATCCGCCTCTATTTCAAAGCAGTCACTTCCTATGATTACAGCTTTTTGGTAACCCTGATCAAATATCTTCATAAAAGCATTTTGCATGCGATCACCAAGATTGGCTCCCCTCTGCTGGTGTTTAAAGTATTCAGCATTTTCCCATATATCTTTTTCATCAACATAGTCGCTATAGAAGACATGGGCCTGGACGGGGATATGGCTGGTTATTTCCCGGGTATGGGCAAGGAGTTGAAGGTAAACGTCTAAGGCTTCCTGATTACCAATGGATTCAGCCAGACGGGTTTTTACCTTTCCCAGTTTGGGGTTTTTAACAAAAATAATTAAAGCTGCCTTTTGTTCAGAGTTCATAAATTCACCTTATAGCCCCTTTGAAATTGTTCCCGGGGGCGTAGAATTGCTGATTTATCTTAATGTAGTTTACATGCTAATTTTTTTCACTTTGTTCATCATCTGAACAGAGTGAACCAAGGAAGCCCCACCTCGAATGGCTGAAGCTACATGAACAGCTTCCATCATCTGTGTTTCATCAGATCCTTTTTCCAGGCAATCAACACTATATGCATCTATGCAGTATGGACATTGTATGGCATGTGACACTGCCAGAGCTATGAGAGATTTTTCCCGGGCTGAAAGAGCGCCTTCTTCAAAAACGCTTCCGTAATAATCAAAGAACTTCTTAGCAAGGTCGGGCTGGAAATCGGCGACGTCTGGGAATTTTTTAAGGTCTTCTGGGTTATAATAGGTTTTTTCCATGGTATAAGATGTAAGTTGATTTGGGTTGACTGTTAATAACGGCTGATTGTTATATTCGTGGTTAAAATAAGCTAACCTTATAATGAACAAAAGTTTTATGCCGTTCCAATAATAACGTCAGAAACAAAAGAGAGGGTCGTCTGGAAATATACCTGTTAGAGCGAACTTGAGCTATTCCGTTTACAAAGGGAACCTTTTTCAGGCATTATTATATTATAGAATATAAACTACTTATTTATTTATTACGTAATCGGGGGAGTCATGCTGAGATTCGATCTAAAATATTTCATGGTGTTGCCAATTGTGATCTTGCTAATATTGATAGGAATAAATCTTGCGTCAGCCCAGGTTATCGTTCAAAATATAGGTCCGGATACAGAACAAGACGCAGACCAGGTTGCGGATCAGGATGCAGAAACAACGGGAATATTTGGTATCGGGGCTATGATAGGCGAACCAACTGGTGGCACAGTTAAATACTGGCTAAACCCCGGGAATGCCTTTGATGCCTCGGCCGGATTATCATTACAGAGTGAAAATAATGATGTTTCCCTGCACCTGGGTTACCTGAGGCACCAGTACAATGATATTGAAGTACAGCGTGGTTTACTACCTTACTATTTAGGAGTGGGAGGACATGCCCGCCTTGGGGACCGTTCAAGGGCTGGTTTTCGTTTTGCAGCTGGCTTAACGTATTTATTTGAAAATGACCCGCTGGAAATCTATACGGAAATCACACCTATTTTGGAGTTGACCCCGGGTACTGTTGTTCATATGAACTACGGGGTCGGGATAAGATATTATCCCGGGCAAATGGATTAAAGCGAGGTTTAATTATCCCCGGGGATTTCAGTAAATGATAGCTGCTACATATCCCCCTCACCCTGCGATGAACCTTTACAGGTTATCGCAGGTTTGTGGACTTTGCAGATGGGCACTTTTAAGCTGATATTGCTTTTGTTACTTCTTCGGCAGCTTCTTTCAGTAAAACGGCAGAGTTAACATTTAAGCCACTGTTATCGATAATTTTTTTGGCTTCTTCCGCATTGGTTCCCTGAAGACGAACTATGATGGGAACACCTTCTATCTTTTTGGCAATCTCCGGATCTTTCACGGCTTCAATAACGCCATTGGCAACACGATCGCACCGGACAATACCACCAAAGATATTAATAAGAATAGCGTTGACGTTAGGATCTTTAAGAATGATCTTGAAACCATTTCTTACCGTATCGACATTGGCACTACCGCCTACGTCTAAAAAGTTGGCGGGTTCACCGCCGGCGAGTTTGATCATATCCATGGTACCCATTGCCAGTCCTGCACCGTTTACCATACAGCCAACGTTACCGTCAAGTTTAATGTAATTCAGGTTATACTTTCCTGCTTCAAGCTCGAGTGGGTTTTCTTCGCTCTCATCACGAAGTTCTTCAAGCTCGGGATGACGATACAAGGCGTTGTCATCAAAATTGATTTTAGCATCGAGTGCAAGAACATCACCTGATTTTGTTACAACAAGAGGGTTAATTTCAAAAATAGAAGCATCCGTGGCTTCGAAAGCTTCGTAGAGCGAACCGATAAATTTCACAGCTTGCTTAAACTGACTGCCACTTAAACCCAGTGCAAAAGCCAAACGCCGTGCCTGATTGGGCTGAAGCGGTAAGCCCGGCTCTACCCATTCTTTCACGATCAGCTCAGGTGTTTCTTCGGCAACTTGTTCGATTTCCACACCACCTTCAGTTGAAACCATGATTACGTTCTGGCCTTTGGCCCGGTCGAGTGTTACTCCAACATAAAATTCTGTTTCTATATCCACTCCGTCGGTAATGTACAAACGGTCTACCTTCTTGCCTTCTTCCCCGGTTTGGATAGTGACCAAAGTATCGCCGAGAAGTGACTGGGCAGCGGTTTTAACTTCGTCCACCGTTTTGCAAAGAATTACACCTTTCGCCCCTGAGTTTTTCGTGCGGCCTTTACCTCGCCCACCTGCATGGATCTGGGCTTTTACTACAAATAGATCAGCGCCTTTTTCTTTAAGTGCCATTGCTGCCATTACGGCCTCTTCCATACTAAAGGCAGACATACCGTCTGGTACAGCAACATTGTATTGTTTTAAAATCTCTTTGGCCTGATACTCGTGGATGTTCATTTATTGAGAGTTAAATAATTGCGGTTAATCAGCGCGATTAAAATAAAAAGAAAGCTGATAGGATAAAAGGGGAATTGCTGTCATTATTAGAAAGGCCCTTAAAGACTTCAACATTAGAGTTCATTAAATCATTAATAAGATTTGATTAAGTACCTAATATATTGTTCTTTTTATAAGCACATTAAAATACATAAGACAGAGGGGCCTTTACAAGTCTCAATCGTTTTAAGTCATCGTCTGAAACATTGGTTAATAAGACCATTAAAATGAGATTCAAGAGATTAAGCATTTTTATAGCCGGTATCGCGTGGCTCATAACCAGTATTTTAGCAGGATGTGAAACTTCGCAGTTACACCGCTATGACCATTACATGAACGTGAAAGACTATAGTGCTGCAAAAAAACTGATACAAGAGAAGATACAGGAAAACCCATACAACCAGGAGTCTCACTTATTGCTTGGTGAAGTACATTTGGAACTCAGAGAGTACGAAGAAGCTCGGTCTGCTTTTAATAATTCCCGCTACACATCATCGGAATATACAAACCGTGTTCAGCTACTGTCAGAAAAATATTATCGGAAAGAATATAAAGCCGGAGTACAAGCTATGCAGAAAGAGAATTACAAAGAGTCTCTTATTAATTTTATGAAAGCTGCGGAAGTAGATCCTGAAAGACATGAAATTTATCCAGCCTTGGGTTTCAGCTTCTTTAATTTGGGAAATTATGACAAAGCCTACGACAGCTACCTCCAGGCTACAGTGCTGGATGGATCGGATGCCAATTCCTTTCACGCGTTATCTGAATTGGCCTTCAGGCAAGGAAAGATTTCCGAGGCTGCAGATTATGCCCTGCAAGCCGCAGACATCGATAATGATCACCTGGCCGCACACGAGATGCTGGTTTATACCGGAGTTAAACTAGAGGAATACGAACACGCGGAGCTAGCTTTTCAAGCAATCCCTGAAAACCAGCGCTCTTTCAAGCTATCCAAAGATTATGCTTTCGCGCTGTTCAACCAGGGAAAGTACGAAAGCGTACGGCCTCATTTGGAAAGCCTGGACAAATTATATCCTGACAACGAAACTATTTTGCAGGCGCTCGCCGAGACCTACCACCACCTTAACCAATATGAGGATATGGCCAATACTTACGAAGCACTATGGCAAAAAAATCCGCAGGATGTCGATGTTCTGGTGAACCTTATTGAGGCTTATGATATGACTGGCGATAAAAACAAGGCTGATAAGTTCAAAGAACGCCTTCAAGAAGTTAATAGCAACAGCTAGAAATTTAACACGACATGACACCTAACTATAAAAAAAATCACTTTAGCCTTAACCTAAAAGCACCACGATATATCGTTTCGAGTAAAAGCTTGATTACGGTGCAAATAAATGAATATGCTTAATAAGAGCCTCTTAGCATTTATTACTGTTTTCTGGTTTGTTCATACAGGCGAACTTAGCGCTCAAACAGTTGATTCTGTGAGCCCTGTGCCCCATGCACTAAATGTCGCTATTGATGACTCTATCACCGTCACTATTGAAGGAAAGATGATCAGTTCGGGAACGCTAAAGAACCATATCTATATCTATGGTAGTCAGTCAGGGCTGCACCTGCAAGAAGGCTTAGATGCAAACAGAAATGTAGAAGATCAAACAGCCTGGGTTAAAAACTTTAAGTTTAAACCGGGAGAATTAATCTCAGTGATCATCAAGGAGATCGTTGACGGGGATTTCCATTTAAAACCATACCAATGGCAATTCTCGGTGGCCCCTGAAAGCGGGACCGGTGAATTTAAAAGAAGAGAAGAACTCTACCTGCCCCCTTCAAGCGAGCCCGTTTCTATCTTTGCTGCTGACCTAAATGGCAATGATATTCCAGATTTGGCTGTATTGGATGGAAGCAGCGGTGATGTTTCAATTTTTGCAAATAGAGAGAGCAATATGGGGCTGGGGTTTGATAAAGATCCGGTCAATGAAATACCGACACCGGCAGATAATAGTCTCGCACTGACTGCTTATCAGGAGGACCAGCGAACGGCTTCTTCAACGAACTACCCGCACATCACAGGTGGTGATTTATATGGAAATGGTTATTCCAGCCTCATGGTAACTAGTAAAGCAACCGATGAGATCATTATTTACCGCAATAATCAGGATAAAGAGAATGAAAACAATGATGATAGAATAAATATGGATGACGATTTTTATTTTGAGCCACAGCCTATCAAGACTGGCCTTCAGCCCGTGATGAGCGCCGTTGCCGATTTTAATAATGACGGCAAAATGGATATTGCCGTATTGGGTTCGGGAAATGGCCAGGTGATCATTCACACCAATGAGAATGATTTTGATACAACATCTTACCAGGTCGGAAATGCACCCACTTCATTGGTTGTCAGAGATTTTAATAATAACGGATATTTAGATATTGCCGTCGCCGTCAGTGGACAGGACCAAATCGATTTCCTGGAAAATGATCAGAATGGTGGCTTTAAGGATGCCGTTTCAACCATCCTTGATTTTTCACCGGGGCCATTGCTTGCCGGCAACTTCTCCGGCTCTAATTCTGATGGGGCACCAGGCGATGACTTTATTGAGCTGATGGTGGGGGCCGCCAACTCTAACCGCCTTGAGCTTTATACTTTTGACAAGAACACTGGTGAGTTTTCAAGTAAGCAGTCGCTTGACTCCATTGAACCCGGCCCTGCCGCCAACTTCGCAGCTGGTGGTTTTTTTGAGAAATCCGCTCTGGACATTATTACGGCGTATCAAGGCTATGATCATATCGACCTGTATCAAAACCTTGGGAATAAAGAGTTCCAGTCTGCTTCCTCAATTGATCCTGAACCATTAAATGGTCCGCCCTTCGGAATAGGTCTCGCCGTAGCTGATTTCGCTCTTAACGGGAGCATGGACATCGCAGTCACCAATTCAAGTTCAAATAAAATTACCATTCTTTATAACGATGGCGGAAGCAGATCACCCCCTTCTGAGAGCGGTGGGGTAACTGCATTTCCCAACCCATTCACGCCTAATGATGATGAGAGTAATGATCGCACCGGGTTCAACTTTAGCGATGCTGATGTACATAATCCTGTGCTTGAAATATTCAATTTTGAAGGCCGGCGCATTAAAACTGTCCGGGATTTAAATGGCGAGACGCTTTTTTGGGATGGGCGAAATGACAGCGGGAAAATACAATTGCCGGGGGTTTATATCTACGTCATCAAAGATGGCTCAAAAGCCATTGCTTCGGGGGTTGTAACATTAGCCAGATGAGCCAGGTAAAACTTAAAATATCACTAATTATCGTTTTGGGCTGTACGAGCTTTTTACTTGATTATGAACCTCTACGGGCCCAGCAACAGATTATGGGCCCGAGCACACATTTGACAGATATCAAATCATTGCTTGCCAACCCCGCACTCATTTCATTTCAACAGCCACGATTTAGCACCGGCATTCAAGCTTATCATATGGGCCTTATCAATGAATCCGGGTCACCGTTAAATCAAGGCTTTGCCACTATATCTACACCGGACATTTGGAACTCGATCGGTGCCGGGCTGAATGCTCAACACTTTAGCAGCCCAATCTACAGGCGCAGCAATTTCAGCTTAGCCGCTTCTGCCCGGCTTTTCCGCTATGTTTCAATTGGAGGTCAGATATCTGCTTTGAACATTTCTTATAACAGCGATAATTTTGAATTAGAAGTCAGAGATCCGGTTTTTGAAGAAGGACATGGAAAAACAACATTAAACAGTTCGATAGGGCTCTTCGCACAGCCTGCTTATTTTCTAGGTTTATCCGCGGGAATTCGCAACCTGAACGAGCCCAATATTTCACTTATCGGTGATGATGTGAGGGAACCTCGCGAGTTTTTTGCGGGTTTTGCATTAGTACAGGGAGTGTTTCGAAGTTCATTTGAAATCATCAAAGGAAGAGACGATTTAGATGGGATGTTTTTTTTAGAAGCTTTTTCCAGTACGACTGGAGATTACGTGAGAGCAGGTAGTAACTATTACTTTGACCAGGCAAGTATTGAGGGACAATTACATGTAGCCGGGCCGCTTAGCGTTAATTATCAATACACATTACCTTTATCAACCGTTCTTGGGCCTTCCCGGGGATCACACATGTTTTCCCTGATCTATAAATTTGGCAGGAATCCTAAGCTGCCAAAACGGGTATCTCCTCCAAACACCAGGATTACTTTTGAACAACCGGATATTTTAACTGTCCCAAAAAGCCGGGTTTATCTGTCATCCGAAAGTGACACCCTTAAAGTTTATGAAAAAAAGATCAGTAGAGAAATTGGACCCGGTGTCACCGACCATGCCCTGGCCAATGTTTCACTTTATGACCTTGATACTCTGGATAGTAATTTTTCTAGCGAAGATCAAAGTCATCCTACTGAACAAGTCAGTCCTGTCCCAGCTCAGATTGAGTTCCTGGATTCGATCTCTCCTGAATATGACAGGTTCCTTCAAAATATTGACAACGAGCCGGGTAGGCGAATATCAATAGTCAGCGAGCCTTCTCACATTAGACGCGCAATTGGCCTGCATAACAGGATTCTTCGTGATGGAAAAACACCAGCCGATGCGGTAAATGTGGAAACTCCTGCGTTCCGTTCTGCAAGCGACTCACTTCTGTACCGCACTCCGGTCCAACGCGATCAATTGGTATCCACTGAAGAAACGACAACCCTGCAGCCAAAAGAACTTAAATTTAACTTGTATGCATCTCATCAAACCATAGCGGCCCGAAATTGGCGGCTGACTGTCAGAAACAGTCAAGATGAGCTCGTAAGAACATTTACCGGTACGGGTGATATTCCTGCCAAATTAAAATGGGATTGGCTGGATGAGTCTGATCAAATAATTGAACCGGGTATTTACACCTGTCAATTTTCCTGGTTGAATAAAGAAGGCATTTACCAATTATCAAATCAGCGCTCTCTGTATGTTCAAAAAATACAGCGAAATGTGACTATTCATGTTACCACAGATCAACCCAGGGTGCCCGAACAATCCGACCAGATTCGAATATTAATTAAACAATAAAAGAAAGGACCAATGAGAATTAGAATATTTATAATGTTGTTATTTGTGATGCTTCTCCAAGATGTGACGGCTCAGAACACAGATACAATACCTGATGAAACTATTGACACAACAACCACCGAAATGGATGGGCTGATTTTTTCCGATGACGGAGAAGAAGTAGCGCTTGGGAATTTTTGGGACCTGATAGGGCAGGCGGGTCCTATACGATATCCCATTTTCGGGATTTTCCTCGTTGGCGTATTTCTGATCAGTATAAAAACATTCGACCTGATAATGGACAAACGACAAGCCGTAAACCTGGAAACGGCCTCTGTACAAACCATGAATTTAAATGAACTTTTTGATATGGTTACAGTGCAAACCGACCATATGCTTTCAAGAATTTCATCAACCATACTGAACGTTTTCAATACCAGTAAGAATACCGAGAACCTGCACGATGAAGTGGTGAATTACGTGCAATTCCAACAGGATAATTTCGGTACTTTCCGCAACCGGATTGATTTCTTAAGTGATACTGCCGGGGCACTTGGTTTGCTGGGTACCGTTTGGGGTATGTTCATCGTGTTTTCATCCGGCAACCTTGAAAAAGAAATCATATTGACGGGTATGGGAATAGCTTTGCTTACTACTCTTCTGGGCCTAATTGTCAGCATCGCATTAAATTTCGCTTCTACTTTGACTCAAGGTTATTTTATGAAACGCCTGGACCAGGTAAAATCAAAAGCCGAGGAAATACGCTTCCGCCTGCTTGAAATTGAAGACCGACGAAAAACAGCAAAAACTCCAAAGCCTGTAACTAACTCAAATCACGCTGTTCTGACCGGCTTAGACTCAGATCTGAATAATCACAATCAAAATAATTCTGAGCAAGAAGATGTGGAAGTCGTTGAAAAAGTTGAACCCGCTTATCTAAAAATACACTCAGATCTTCGGGAGGCTACTGCCGGCAGTAATCTAAAAGATATCAAAGTTTCTGTGACCGATAAAAACAATGGTCCCGTACAAAATGTAATTTTCTATGCCTCTGTAGTTGACGGCAACGGCAAACTAGATAAGACCGAACTTATAACCGATTCGTCAGGGAATGCTTATCTGAACTGGAGACTCGGTCAACTTGCCGGCCGGCAAGCAATTGAAGCCAAAGTGGATGGATCGAACGATAGTGCACTTTCGCAAAAGTTTATCGTCCAATCTACGGCAGGAGAGCCAAAGGACCTTGCTCTAAAAGCTAATAATCAAAGCGGATTACCTGGTAAAAAATTAAAAAAACCACTCGTGGCTGTAGTTAAAGATGAATACGGAAACCCTGTAGAGGGTTGCAACGTGCATCTGGAAATAACAACCGGTAACGGGAAGTTGGGTTATGGAAAAGAGTCTGTGGTTTTGCCTACCAACCGTGAAGGTCAGATAAGTATTTCCTTTACACTTGATCAGAAACCCGGGTTCAACGTTGTTGATGTCTCTATTAAGAAAGCCGGCATTTATGAAAAATATCAAGCCATGGGCCAGGAAGTACTTGCCTGATGCGAAAATACTTAACTAATAACATTAAAATTCATGAAATCAGGCAGTTTCTTACTTCGGTTTGTTGATGTAGTACTCATTCTGTTATTTGGTTTTATAGTGATATCTGATCTCGATGAGGATACTCAGATCACATTACCGGAGAGCCAGGAAACAGAACGTGCTGAAACGGATCTTGAAGAGATCATTTACATTAGCATCACCGGTGCCGGCGAATACTTGCATGAATCCGAAAACCTGCAATTTGAGAATTTAGATAACCTGGAAGATTACATACAAAGTAAAAAAAATGAACTTGGGGATGATCTAAAGGTCCGAATACGGGCGAATCACGACGCCCAGGTAAGACATGCTATAGCCGCAGCGCAAATTTGCGACAGGCTTGAAGTCAAAAAAGCCATTGATGTAAAACTATTAAACAGATGAAATGAAAAAAAACTCTTTCTTAATACGGTTTATCGATATAGGGCTCATTATGCTGTTTGGGTTTGTAATCATCAGTGATATTACGGTACGCTCACAAATAGAGCTACCAGGACATAACGAATCCTCAACCGGAGAATCTCAAAATATTTTGCTGTTTCTGGAGATAAAAGAAGCAAACCAGTTTGAAATTACTGAAGTGGAAACTCAATTGATGTATGATGAAATCAACGGCCTAAGTGAATTGGAAGAATTACTGCTTTCAATCAGACAGGAAAAACAGGCCGAAGATCTAGATGTGACCGCCGTGATCCATCCTCAGGAAGAGGTTACTATGCAGCAGTTGGTCGATGTTCTGGATATCTGCGACCGTATCGGCATTCCCAAGAACATCAATATCCCTTCTTGAAATGATATTACCGAAAAAGAAAACCAATCATCAAAAAACGATCATATCGGCAGCCTTAACCATTTTGGTTGGGGCTGGTGGCTATGCTCTCTTATTATTTATGAACGCACCTGACCAGCGATCAACCCGTGAAATTTATCGTGAAGTTTCCATGTCTAATATGATGGAGATTCCCCGCTTTGAACCTGAAATAGAAGAGTTTGAACCTCGGGCTGAGGAAACCCGGACTGGAGAAACACAACCCGAAACACGGGCACCAACCCCACCCGAACCCCGGCAAACTCCACGACGTGTTGATTTGGACCAGTCCCTGTTCAACCAGACCGAACCTGAACCCGATGAAAGTCGTCCCCGGTCCAGAAGCAACAATAACGAAAGTGAGCAAGAAGAACGATCATCCCTGGAGCTTGAGGAATTGGAAAGGGGGGCAGAGGGTGGCTTCCGTTCGTTACGTGACGAATCGTCCTCCCTGCGTTCGGGAGATACCCGTATTCGCGGCTCAGATGGTGAGGAAAGTTCCGGTCTGCAATTGGAGTCCGGCTCCGGGAGTGAAAATAACGGCTACCACGCCAACTATACCGGCGGAAGCCAGTTTCAGGGAGATATTGGAAGAAGCGATGACTCGGATGCCGCACCGAATGTAGGCCTCCAGCAACTTAAGGCTTTTGGCGATAGCGACAGTAATTTAGACGACATACTGGCAGGTTTGCTCGAATGGATGAAAAATAACCCCGCTGAACTCCCCCGCGCCGTACAACGGTTAATGGCCGAAGGCAGATGGGACCCGGCATACCTTACCTCACGTGTTTCAATAAATGTAGATGGGACTGATTACGATATTCTTCTTATGTTAAAAGAAGAATTATATGAGGTTCATATTTTGCTTGTTGAAAACAATCAGGCTACCTATCTAATCGACAGGAACTTCCAAAAAGAGAGCAATTCGCTGAGAGTAGGCGGAGTACAGCAGCAAGAAAGTGATATTATAACCATCAGCTCCCAAATGGAGGCAGCCAGCGACAACAAAGCAAAAAACTTTTACCAAATATTTCTCACCTGGTGGGAAAGTGTACAACAAGAGATTAATCAATGATGAAGAGCGCCTTATCTGCATTTTATTTTATTATAATAATTGTACTTTTATCAAGCTGTAAGACTACCGAGCCGCCCCCTGCCAGGCCAGGGCCAATCGAACCTGAGCCGTTTTCTATACCGGCGGGAGTAGACTCGCTAACAGCACATATTGCAGATTCCATAGCAGGACAATCCTTTGTTTCCATAGAGCGCGAGCAACAAGCAGAGGCTTTGAAATCGGAGGCACGTGAATGGGTTGATAAAAGTGATTCCTTGTGGATTTACCTTACAATGGACCCTGAAACCGACTATCCGGTGAGTGAAGATGACTCTATAAAAGCCATTGAATCTTATAATGAAGGTGCAGAGGCCTTAATAGAATCCCAGGAAGTAGCCCAATCCGGCGAAGCTGATGAGCAATGGGTCCAACAGCAAAATGAACTGCTGGATGAAGCTATAAAAGCTTTTGAGGATGCTTTGGTTTATAATCCTTTTGATACAGAAACTAAATATGGCCTATCTCTTGTCTATCAGCGGAAAGCAATACGGCTTACCGATGATGAAGAATACAAAAAAGCTATAGATATCCTTGAGCGTCTTACTCAGATTGAAAAGGGTGAAGATGCTATATACGCCAGGCTGGCTGAGAATTATTATGCCCTTGGTCTTTGGTCAGATGCTGCCAGAAACTTCCAGACAGCTGGAGAAGTATTCCGGGAGAATAAATTCCTGGGTCCCGACATTGCTGAACCCGGTGAATTAACCCCCGAAGACTCCTCCACCCTTTTCCACTATGTTTATTACACCGGTGAATCTCAAACAAATATGTACCAGGCTGATGATGCACTGACATCCTTTGGTAAAGCAAAATCTCTGGCCAACAATGAAGAGCTAAGGGAAGACGCGCAATACATGATTGATTACATTCACTGGGACGATGGAAATATAGCCGGCAGAATGGCCCGGGATTCAATCAACACTCTGCGCAACCAGGGTGACCTGGAAATAGCCCAGGAACAGTATCTCAAACTTTTGGACAGGCTTAAAACACCAAAAGCAAAAGATGAAATTCATTGGCGCACCGCCTTGACGCATTATGAGATGGGTAAAGAAAAAGAAGCCGCCGATCGACTGATGAACCTCGTCAAGAGAACCGAAACAAGCGTAAGAGATGGAATGCCGGTAGACTCAACCTATAATCAGTACTTCGAGGATTATGGTATCATCTGCTATAATATTGGATCACAATATTTACATCAGGAGCGCGACCGCCTCACGGCATTGAAATATTTCAAGCAAATATCTACACTCCCATGGTCAAATCGGGCAAAAACCAATCTGGAGATCGCCAATATCGTCAGCAACAATATTCCTGAAGCCATAAGTCATGCGGAGAAAGCGTTGGCGGAGGTAAATATGTTAGGTCAGGTTGATGAAAAGGAGTTGTACAGAAGGCTCTCCAACCTGCACCGCCGCCAGGGTGATACCGAAAACGCAAGGAAATACATAGAGCTTTGGAGAGAAACTTGAGAGCTCGAAATTTTATCAATAATTTATGAAAGGCTGGATATGTTATTTGTTCTTATCATCCTTATAACAGCTTTTGCAAGTTTAAATTTAGTTCAAGATGAAGATACAACTGTCGGGCAGGTAAGCCGGCCCTTCGCGGAAGTTACCGATCCGGAGCTGATCGACCTCTTTCTTTATGAATTCCTAATTCCGGAGTCTGACGTCACCACGCTGGAGATCATCGATGTGACGGCAAATGGTTTTGGCCCTGACGATATTATTGTTACCCATCCTTCCATGCAGGCCTATATTGTAGAAGAGCCCAGTAATGCAGCTCTTGAGATTATGCGTAACTGGAGCCTGGAGGATTACCGAATTGACTCTGACAATATAGACCCTGATGTATTCGATCCTGAGATTACAGGGCAGATCGATAATGCCGCAGAAAATGCCATCCTGGCAGACCTGCTGAGAACTTTGAACCGGAATTATGCATCCCTTCCCATTCGAATGCGCCTGGAAAGAGATGAAAATGGATTTACTTTTGAAATGTGGGATTATGAGGAAGGTTCCTTAAACTATACACCCAGTCCGACTCTCGTTCCTGATAGCGTTCTTGTCCATCACACAGAGAGTGATACCGTCGTTACAGACAGGATGTTAGTTGATTATCTCATAGATTCCGACGAAGGTCCTTCGCAATATACACCGGGCCGGCTCTCAGTTCCTGACAGCATTTTTGTTCATCACACAGAGAGCGATACCGTATTTTTAGACAGAAGGCTGGTAGATTATCTCATAGGTCCTGACGAAGGTCCTTCAGGATATACACCGAGCTACCTTCCTGTTCCTGACAGCGTTTTTGCATATCAGACTGAGAACGATACCATTATTTTGGACGAACAATTGGTTGATTATCTCGTAGGGCCTGGCGGTATTAATCTTGGTCAATATGCTCCCGAGCCTGTATCTGATGACATAGAGGAGCCCGCTATAGAGGTCGGGGATGTTACAGAAGGCGCAAAACAAGAGGAACTAAATTTCCCTCCTATCCCTGACGAAAATAACCTTTATGACGTAATTTATATAAGCAAGACTGTAACAGATACCGTATATATACCCGAAAAACGACCCTCATCAACTACCAGGCCCGATGAGAGATAATGCAAGTGCTTCAAAAACCTTAGGGCCTGAATTCAATTTCCCAAATTATTAACTGGTAAGTAAGGACCGGGCCGGTTAATTCCAACCTTTGCAAAACAACAACGCCGCAGACCGCCTTTGAACAAGGCCGTATCAAGACCGTATCAAAGCCGTATCAACGCCATATCAAGACCATATATTTACGGTGTTGATACGGTCTTGATATGACTTTGATATTGAACTAAATAAGGGATGGGCCCGCTTATTAGGTATATTGAATCCAAATTTGCTGTGAACAAAAAACATGTTCAAAACGGCCGTATTCTAAACTTGCAATTATAAGTACTGAATCGTAATATTAACGTACCTCTAACCTTACCAAATATTATTATAATAGCAGATTCCAGCACCCCTGCTAATTTTTCGGTCTGCAAACTATTACAATCAAACCGTGACCATCAAAATGGAAGAAACAGTTTCTACAAAAGAACATCAGCAATTCGAAAAAATACCAACTCAAATCTTTCCAACCGCATTCAATGCATCTGACCATGTAGCCCGGGATATTGCAGATCTTATCCGGGAACGTGCCAAAACCGGTAAAAACGTAGTTTTGGGGTTAGCCACCGGATCGACCCCAACCAAAGTATATGATCAATTGGTAAAGTATCATCGCGATGGCGGGCTCAGTTTTGCCAATGTTGTTACATTCAACCTTGATGAATACTATCCCATTCAGCCCGATTCTCTTCAAAGTTATGTCCGTTTTATGAACGAGAACCTGTTTGATCACATTGATATCAAACCTGAGAATGTGAACATACCGGACGGGACGGTTGACAGAAGCGACGTATATGAATATTGCCGGCAGTATGAACAAAAAATTATTGATGCCGGTGGTATTGATATTCAATTACTGGGCATTGGCAGGACCGGTCACATCGGCTTTAACGAACCCGGCTCAACAAAAGATTCGAAAACACGGCTGATCACGCTGGATAAGATCACTCGTCTGGATGCGGCAAGTGATTTTTTTGGTGAAGAAAACGTACCCCGTCGTGCTATTACAATGGGTGTGGGCAGTATTCTGAGCTCAGCGAAAATATATTTGATGGCTTGGGGAGATGGTAAGGCACCTGTTATTGCCAAAACTGTTGAAGGTCACATTACTGACATTGTACCGGCTACTTTTCTGCAAAACCATCGAAATGCTCATATTATTTTAGATGAGGCTGCTGGCAGTGAACTTATCCGTAACAAAACTCCCTGGTTGGTAGGCCCCTGCAAATGGACCGACCAACTTACACGGGCGGCTGTTGTTTGGCTATGCCAGCAAATAAAAAAGCCCATTCTTAAACTTACCGATGAGGACTACAACGAGCATGGCCTGGGTGAACTGGTTACTGAATACGGACCGGCTTACAATATTAACATTAAAGTATTCAATTCATTACAGCATACCATTACCGGATGGCCGGGCGGCAAGCCTAATGCTGATGATAGCAGCCGCCCCGAAAGAGCCGAGCCATTCCCAAAGCGTGTGCTTATTTTTAGTCCACACCCTGATGACGATGTGATTTCAATGGGAGCGACTTTGATCCGTCTTGTAGATCAGGGGCACGAAGTTCATATAGCATATCAAACATCCGGTAATATTGCCGTCTTTGATGATGATGCCATTCGTTTTGCTGATTTTGTCGGTGATTATAACAGTGCCTTTAATTTTGGTGAAAGCAAAGCTGAGAAATTGTTCCAGCAGGTTTCAACTCATCTAAAAAGTAAGGCGCCTGGCCAGGTTGATTCACCTGAAGTTCAAAAAATTAAAGGGCTGATTCGCCGTGGAGAAGCTAAATCTGCTTGCCAGTATTGTGGTATAAAGGATGAAAATATTCACTTTATGGATTTACCTTTTTACGAGACAGGGCGTGTCCGTAAAAAGCCTTTAGGAGAAGACGATATAAAGCTCACGGAAGCTTTAATTAAAGAAATCAAGCCTCACCAAATATACAGTGCCGGTGATTTATCTGATCCACACGGTACTCACCGTGTATGCCTCAGTGCTGTCACGCAAGCGGTGAAGAATTGCCAAGGTGAGGTATGGATGAATGATTGCTACGTTTGGCTCTACAGGGGTGCATGGCAGGAATGGGAGCTGGATAAAATTGAAATGGCTATCCCTTTCAGCCCCGAAGAACTTCTGAGAAAGCGGCGGGCTATATTCAAACATCAGTCACAAAAAGATCGTCCGCTGTTCCCGGGAAATGATAATCGTGAGTTTTGGCAACGCGTTGACGAACGGAACAGAGGCACTGCTGAACTTTATGATAACCTTGGCCTTGCTGAATACGAAGCTATTGAAGCTTTCGTAAAATGGGACCCGAAAACAAAAGACAGCTTTTAGCGAAATTGTGAAACAGGTGTGATAAAGTCACACCTGTCCATATTCAAGAGCTAAATTTTAAGCCAGTGATGCTTGAAGTTTTTTCCAATCATTTAGAAAAACTTCGAGTCCGAAATCTGTAAGCGGATGTTTGATCAGCTTCTCGATAACGGCAAGTGGCATGGTCGCAACATGAGCACCGATGCGGGCCGCTTCTACAACATGCATCGGGTGACGTATACTGGCAGTAAGCACTTCGGTTTCAAAGCCGTAATTATTGTATATCTGAACAATATCGGCAATTAACTGCATGCCATCATTGGAGATATCATCGAGCCGACCTATGAAGGGTGAAATGTAGGTTGCTCCTGCCTTCGCGGCAACAAGGGCTTGTGTGGAAGAAAAGCATAGTGTACAATTGGTTTTTATACCCTCTTCACTAAAAGTTTTAATGGCTTTAATGCCGTCTTTAATCAGAGGAACTTTTACAACTACATTTGAAGCAATTGAAGCAATTCGACGCCCTTCTTCAACAATATCGTCGTATTGTGTAGAAACAACTTCGGCAGAAACATCACCCTTGATCAGTTTGCAAATTTCAGCAATATGGGCTTCGAAATCGGTCACACCAATTTTGGCGCACAATGATGGATTAGTAGTTACACCATCGAGAACACCCATTTCGTGGGCTTCTTTGATTTCGCTTAAATCGGCAGTGTCTATAAAAAATTTCATGGATAAGTATTTGGGTTATTTTTATTATGAAAATACAAAACAAAAAAGCATTATGTTGAGGAATCATAGCTCTTTAAATTACAGTAAGCAAAATATACATAGCCCTCATGCTATGTAAAATATTATTAATTATTATTTAAGACAGAACCTTAATTTTTCCATCTCGTCTAATTATCAATTTCTCTTGTTATATTAATAATCTCAACAACAATTCTCACAATCCTAACGATGTGCTCAAGCAAATATCATTTCTACTAGCGATTATTCTATTAGCTATATCTTGCAATGATCCGGAAAACTCTGAAAGCTCCTCATTTGGGAATCCCGATGATTTTTCAAATGCTACATCCGTAGAAGTATCAACGGTTCAGCGTTCAGAAATTTCGAAACAAATCCGATCATATGGAACCGTGCGTGCTCAGGATGTGGTCAATGTTAATCCGCAAATTAGTGAGCGGATAATACGTATCGAAGTTGACCTTGGAGACACCGTTGCCGCCAATCAGGTTATAGCCAAATTACATGATGTTAATTATCGTGACCAACTCAAAAGAGATCAGGCCGAACATAGACAACGGAAAATCACCCTGGAACGTGATAGCACTACTTATGATAGACAACGTGAGCTTTATGACAGGCAATTAATTAGTCCGTCAGAACATGACGAGGCATGGGCGAACTTTCGCAGTAGCATTGCTGCATACGAATCGTCGCTTGCATCGCTTACTCAAAGTTCTGAAAATCTGAAAAACACGGAAATCCGATCTCCGGTAAATGGAGTTATTAAAGATAGATTAGTTTCCGAAGGTGATCTTGCCAGTACCGGTCAGACCATGTTTGAGGTTGCTAATCTGGCCGGTTATGAAGTCAGATTATTCATCCCTCTCAGGGACTGGAAACAAACAAAAATAGGTCAAAATGTTGATATTCGAAATTCCGGAGACGCAGAGTTTTCATCTCAGGGAGTAATCACCCGGAAAAGTCCGGGTATTGACGATGTAACCGGTTTAGGGCAGGTTGTGGTAAGTATATCGCAAACCGGTGGAGAACTGTATTCTGGTGCTCTCACAGAATCACGTATCTACATCGAGACCCGGCCCAATGCCATTGTCATTCCTCGTATTGCATTGCTTGAGAATGTGCAGACCGTAATTGATCCTGAATCCAATAGCATTGAGCTGGAGCGTACGTATTCCGCCTTTATTGTGCAGGGTGATACACTGGCACAGAGAAGAGATCTTGAACTTGGTTTTGAACAAGGTGATCGCATAGAAGTACTCAATGGATTGGAATCGGGTGAACAGATCATTATTACCGGACAGATCGGGCTTGAAGATCAATCGAAGGTGAGGCCAACCTCCCTGGCACGAGATCAGGAAGCAGGGTCTCAACCAGATGGAGATATTGAAGGTAGACGGGAAAGGCCTGATTCTGCAGGAAGAGGGCAAAGAGGTTCCGGTAACCGACCAAGCCAATAATGATGAAGAAACTCCCAGCGCTGGCTGTAAAACGGCCTGTAACTTTTATCATGATTTCTCTGATCGTGATCGGGTTCGGTATATTCGGCCTTAACCAGCTGCGACTGAACCTTTATCCCGATGTTTCCTTCCCAACCATCACTGTTTACACAACGTATGAAGGAGTGGCCCCGGAGGATATGGAAACTTTGGTCACGCGGCCTCTGGAAGAAAGCGTTGGGACCGTGAGTGGCCTATCCAGAGTTCGTTCGCTCTCCAGCCAGGGCGCTTCCGTGGTAAAGCTCTACTTCAACTGGGACACCGATTTGTTTATAGCCGAATCGGATGTACGTAAACAAGTTGATTTCGCACGCCGGGCTATCCCCAGAGATGCAGATTCTCCCATTGTTTTTTCTTACGATCCCAACCAGGAACCCGTAACGATGTTAACGCTTTCATCCAATACACGAAGTTCCCGCGATTTGCGAACCATTGCTGTAGAGCAACTGGAACAGCGCCTGGAGCGTATTGAGGGTATTGCATCCGCCACAACATCCGGAGGGCTGGAACGGCAAATAAACGTAACCATGCGCAATGAATCGATTCTTGCTCATAATGTTGACCTTTCAACCATATCCGGTATCCTAAACAATGAAAATGTTCAGGTCCCGGCTGGTGAACTGACCGATGGACAAACTGTTTATTCCCTGAGAACAATCGGCGAATACAAAAGCGCACAGGAAATCAGGGATGCCGTTATAAGCCTGGAGGATGGCCGCTCTGTGGCATTAGGTGATATAGCTGATGTAGAAGACGGCATAGCCCAACCTATAGGAAATGTACATGTTAACGGTGAGGATGGATTAATCATCAGTGTATATCGCCAAAGTGACGCCAATATAGTAACAGCAGCAGATAACCTGCTGGATAACATGAATAATATCCGCTCAACTCTGCCCGACGATGTTGAACTTGAAGTGCTTACAAACCGGGCTGATTTTATACAAACTTCACTTAGCAACTTATACCAAACCGGCCTCCAGGCTGTAGTTTTGGTGATTATTATTCTACTACTTTTCCTTCGTAGTGGCCGATCGGCCTTTGTTATCGCGATTTCGATTCCGGTTTCCATCATTACCACCTTCAGTATCATGCATTTTGCAAATGTGAGCCTTAATGTGATCTCTCTGTCGGGGCTGACCCTGGCGGTAGGGTTGGTTGTAGATAATGCCGTTGTCGTACTTGAAAATATCTTCCGATTTCGTAAAGAAGGCCAGGATGCTAAAACAGCTTCTGTTAATGGAGCTCAGGAAGTCATAGTGCCGGTGATTGTTTCTACGCTAACAACACTCGTGGTGTTTTTACCCATTTTGTTTGTTCCCGGCATTGCCGGTTTCCTGTTCCGGGACCTTGCGCTGACTGTTTCGTTTGCCTTAATTATGTCTACCCTGGCTGCTGTTACTCTTATCCCTTTGATGAGTTCACGTCTTCTCGAATCTGCCGCCAAAGATCAAAGGAACCGCTTAACGCGTGCTTCAGCTAAACTGGCCGAATTCAGAAGAACATCATCCATTACTCATGTGTTAGGAGTATTGCCTCAACTTTTCTTGCATATGCTTCAAGCTTTGCTGGTCCCATTCCGGAAAATAGGTTCTGTATTGAAAAAGTACTTTAGCAAGATCGGACAGAATTTTGAACATGGCTTTGAAAAATTGGATGCCGGATATTCAAATCTGCTTAATTCATTTCTTGACAGATCTTTCCTGGTTATTTTAACGACAATCCTCATTTTTGCCAGCACTCTACCAATTTTCCAGCGTCTCGGTGGTGAATTTTTCCCCCCTGTAGATGAAAGTGCTTTCGCGCTCAGCATTGAAAGGGAACCTGGAGTTAGTCTATTAGAACTGGAAGAAACCTTCCATCAGGTTGAGGGCATCATTCGTGAGCAAGTGCCTGAAGCGCGTCTTATTGTTTCTGATTATGGTGATAAAAGAGGTGTTGAAGGAGCCGAAAACCCAGGTGGTAATCATGGAATAGTCCGTATTGAATTGATTTCGGGTAATGACAGAGATCGGGACCAGTTTGAAATAACGTCAGCCTTGCTTGAATCATTGCAGGAAGTACCCGGCGCACAAGTTACAGAGATTAGAGAAAACCCATTAAATCCGGAAGGAGATGATGGCCTTATCGTTCAATTGTTTGGGTATGAGCAGGAAGTAAGAAGTGATTTATCTTCAGTCATACGTGATGGCATGTCTGATATTCCAGGATTTGTTAATGTATCAAGTAGCGGCGACCAGGGCCGACCTGAACTTAGAGTAGTGATGGATAGAGAACGTATATCAAGAAATGGGCTTACTTCAAGCCAGGTTGCTAATGCTATTAGTGATAATGTAAGAGGTAATACAGCAACATCATTAGTGAGCCAGGGTGTAGAATTCGAGGTGCTGGTACAGCTTGACCCCCGCCAGCGAAATACAAGTGATGCACTGGAAGATATTCAGATTCGCAATTCATCCGGACAATGGATGCCCCTGCATAACCTGGCCCGCATTGAACGATACAATGGCCCATCAAATATTCTAAGAGTAAACCAGGAACGGGTAACCGAAATTCAGGCTGATCTGACCGATATAGATCTTAAACAGGGCAGCGACGAAGCAAGAAACTATTTGGACCAGATTAACTGGCCGGATGGTTACCGTTATGAAATTGGAGGAACAGCCGAGGAGCAGCAGGAATCATTTCAATACTTGATGATAGCTTTTCTCATTGCCGGAATTCTGGCTTATATGGTAATGGCATCACAATTTGAAAGTTTACTTGAACCTTTTGTCATCATCATGACGATTCCACTAGCTTTGACTGGTGTTTTGATAATGCTCTGGCTAACATCTACACCAATAAGTGTTACCGCTATGATCGGCTTGATTTTACTTTCAGGAATCGTTGTTAACAACGGTATTGTTATGATTGATTATATAAAGGTCCTTCAGTCCCGGGGCATAGAGCGTAAGGAAGCCGTTGTACAGGGTGCTTCAAGAAGGCTACGCCCCATCCTTATGACCGCTTCGACCACTATCCTTGCCATGGTGCCTTTAGCTCTTGAACTCGGCACTGGTGCCGAAACCTGGAGCCCAATGGCTCGCACGGTCATTGGAGGGCTCACAACGTCAACCATACTTATGCTGTTGGTGGTTCCTTGCATATATTATTTAATCAATCAAGGAATTGGCAAAATTGGCTTTGAAAGTGTTAACGAGACAGCTCCCGTTTCCAAAACGACTAGTTCATGAGAAGTCTTCCAATAAAACCAGGCTTTGTTGGCGTATTACTGAAACGACCAGTTACCATTGTCATGGTGACTCTTCTCATAGTTGCATTCGGTTTATTTTCTTTAAATCAGCTTAAAGTAACCCTGCTACCCTCCATTACTATTCCGGTGGTCGCCGTCTCCATTAGTTATTCTGATGTGCCGCCGGAAGATATGACCAGGCTTATTGTCCGGCCTGTAGAAGGGGTGCTTTCTGGGATAGAAGGTGTTGAAAGTATGGACGCTAATGTTAACAATGGCAGTGTTTTTATCATTCTCAGGCTACAGCCAGGCCTAAATGTACGACATATTGAGCTTGATGTTCGTGAAGCAATTGATGGAATTCGCAACAGTTTACCTCGTGACGCATCTGATCCGGCCATTTTTCAGTTTGATCCTGAGAGTTTTCCTATCATGAGGATGAGCCTGGAGGGAAGCAATCGCGGACTTGATGAACTTAGGAATTTAGCAACTGAAACCATTGAGCCGCAATTTGAACGACTGGAAGGTGTCGCGGCGGTTGATACTTATGGCGGACTTGAACGAACCGTGTATGTCGATCTCGACCGTATGGATATGTCTAGACATCAGGTTTCCCCCGAACAAATTCAAGAGGCAATCCGCTCTAATAATACGCAGGTTCCGATTGGAAACCTTGTAGTGGATCGGCGAAGCTACAGTGTCCGTGCTCAATCTCTATATCAGGATATTGATGCCATCAGGAACACCATTGTTAATATTGATGATGAAGGCCACCCGGTTCGGGTCGAACATGTTGCAAACGTGGAAGATACTTTTGCAGAGATTTCGAGTTTTGTTGAAGTAAACGGAAGTAACAGCGTTACCCTTGGAGTTCAAAAACAATCAGATGCCAATACTCTGGATGTAACAAGCGCCGTCCATAACGAAATTCATCTGATGAAAGAAAGATTACCGCCCGGAGTTTCACTTCAGGTTTTAAGTGATGAAGGCGAAATTATTGAAACATCCATAACCAACCTCTCAGATTCTGCTATTCAGGCACTGGTTCTGGTCGTGATAATGCTACTTATCTTTTTAGGAGGATGGCGTAGCTCCCTGGTTGTATCGTTGAGCATACCGGTTACCATTGCCGGTACTTTTGCTGCAATGTCTTTTACAGGTATCACATTAAATATCATGTCGATCACCGGGCTGGCCTTAGCCATTGGGCTGCTTGTCGATAATTCTATCGTTGTTCTTGATAGTATTGTCAATAAACTAGAAGAAGGTAAATCAACCTTTAAAGCCGCTCTGGAAGGAACCAATGAAGTAAAAGATGCCCTGTTAGGTTCAACGCTGACCACGTTGGCTGTTTTTATCCCAATCTTAGGTATTGATGGCTTTACCGGGCAGATAGCCACCGATCTGGCATTAACTATTTGTCTGGCTATTTCCATTTCTTTTGTAACATCTATCATCTTAATTCCGGTTTTTGCTTCCCTCCTGTTAAGTAATAAAAGCTCTTTAAAAAAGAACCTTACGCTTCGTACGCTATCCGGGCTTGAAGATATTTACATTTCTTCGCTGAAATGGTTGCTGCATCACAAATACCTGGGTTTTCTTGCTTTTATAGGTATTATGATTTCAATCTTTTCTTTAAACAAGTTCATTGATACTGAATATTTCCCTGGCTCTGATTCCGGGCAGATCAATATTAATATAGAACTTCCGGCGGGATCAAAATTGGATAACACTACAGAAGTTATGCGTGATATTTCTCAGCGGATAATGGAATTTGATGCTGTTAAAACAGTGATTACCTATATCGGGCAAAGCGGACGAGCCAGTGATACCAACCGTGGCAGAATCAGTATTAATATGATACCCGAAGATCAACGTGAAATCACGTCCGATGATCTTGCTTTAGAATTAAGAAATGAACTTGTTTACCCGGAGGTTAACCTCCAGATTAGGCCTATGCCAGGTGGTATGCGAATGGGGGGTGGTGGCAGTTGGGGAGATGGTGATATCAGGGTATCGCTGATTGGACCTGATACAGGCGTCTTACAAGAATATTCAGAACGTATTGAGCATATATTAATGGAGGATACCACTGTTATCTCTGTAGATATATCACGAAACAGCGAACGCCCTGAACTTCTATTCTTAGTAGATCGACTGGCCGTGAACCGCATGGGGACATCTTTTAATGATGTTGCCAATACGTTCGGTATGCAATCCAGGGGAAGCCTTGTGGGTGAATATATAAATGAAGGGAGAGAAATCCCTATCCAGTTGCGCCTTGACGAGTCCTACAGGATGAGTCAACAGGATTTGCTGGACCTGGATGTTTTTCAGGTCAATGATCAACGTATAACAGCTTCTAGTGTTGGGCAATTTGTTGAAAGTCAGAGTCTGGCACGTATATTTCGCCGTGACCGTGAGACCTTGCTCGACATTAACATCAGCGTGACGGGAACTCCAGCTGAGCACCGACAACATATTATGTATTTATTTGAAGAGGCTGTTGTTCTACCTGATGGATATAGATATGCTTTTACCGGTTCCACTACTGATGAGGAAGAGGGAATGAACAGTCTGGTGATTGCTCTACTAATGGCGTTATTACTAACTTATATGGTAATGGCAGCTCTATTCGAAAACTTTCGGGATCCTTTTGTCATCATGTTTACTATTCCTTTAGGCTTTTTTGGTTCGTATGTCATGTTATATATTACCGGTTTCCCATTTAGTGTGGCAGCAGGTATAGGCATGGTTATTCTGGTAGGCATCGTCGTGAATAATGGTATTGTTCTGGTAGATTTTATTCATCAAAACACTAAATATGCAGGCAACGACACCTATGCCGATACCTTTTTAAAAGCCGCTAAGCGAAGATTCCGACCTATCATGCTAACCGCTCTCACAACGATAGGTTCTATGCTTCCGCTGGCACTACAAACTGGTATGGGATCTGAAACTTGGGGCCCCTTGGCATTAACAGTTATAGGTGGATTGATTTCAGCAACAATCATTACCCTTTATATAATTCCGGTAATACTGATAAGTATTTCAAAAGAAAGGAGAAAAGCATTTTCTAACCAGAGCTAAATACATGAAAAAGCATTAACTTTGTCTTTTATTAAAAAAATAAGTTAGTTTTTTTATCACAAGCGTTTAAATTATATCTATCAGCTAAGTTTAATATAAAAACAAACGGTTTCTATCTATGGGTAAGTCAACAAAAGGTTTTTCAGTCGGATTGATATCCGGTGTATTTTTCGGTTCTTTAATCGGCATGCTTTATGCTCCTGACAAAGGAATAAATACCAGGGACAGGTTAAGTTATCAACTAAATAGTTATTTGGTTGATATTAGCGACTTAATTGAAAAATTACGGCATGAGAGCCAAGTTTCTGACGCAAAAAAACAAGGTGATCTTGTAGTTGAGGAAGCACAGAAAAAGGCTGAAGATCTAATAGCCGAGGCTGAAAAACTCTTAAAAGATATTAGCGGTCAAAAGAAATAAGATCTGCACCGAATATTATTTATTAATCAGGCAAAAAAAAACCTGCCAGGTTGAACCCGGCAGGTTTTTTTATATTATATCTTTTAGGGTAACAATCTAAAAGACACTGTCCTGGTATTTATTTGCCTGCTTTTACATTCTCTTCTTCAATGACAGCTTCTTCTTTGTCGCTTAAAGCTTCAAAGACTTTGCTTGCAGGCTCAACATCTTCCATATCAGCTTTTGAACCGACAATGATATCCTGGTAGTGTTTCAGACCTGTTCCTGCAGGAACCCTGTGACCAAGAACCACATTCTCTTTCAATCCAAGCAGGTTGTCTTCTTTTGCTTCGATTGCTGCCTGCGTCAACACCTTCGTCGTTTCCTGAAAGGATGCTGCCGATAACCAACTCTCAGTAGAGAGGGCGGCACGGGTTATACCCAGCAAGATGGGTTTTGAAATGCAAGGTTCTGCTTCTCGCGATTCAATTTCTTTCTTGCCTTCAGCAATAAGCCGACTGTTCATTTCCCTGATCTCACGACGATCAAGCAATGTTCCGAGAGTAATTTCAGTGTCACCACTATCAATCACTACATACTTACCGATTAATGAGTCGTTTGTGCGATTCACTTCGAATCGATCAATCTTATCTCCTTCAAGATATAAGGTGTCTCCGGAATCAGTGATTTCTACCTTCTGCATCATGGTGCGTACAATGACTTCAATATGCTTGTCATTAATTTTAACACCCTGAAGTCGGTAAACCTCCTGAATTTCGTTTACGAGGTAAGACTGAACAGCATATGGGCCGAGGATGTTTAAAATATCCTGAGCCATAATTGCGCCATCGGAAAGAGGATCACCAGTTTTAACGTAATCATTTTCCTGGACCAGGATGTGTTTGGATAGCTGGATCAGGTAGGTTTTTGAGTCCGTACCGTCTTTAGTCTGCACAATCACTTCCTGAGATCCGCGCTTTCTGGATCCCATCTTCACAATACCTTCAATCTCAGAAACAACAGCCGGGTCTTTTGGCGGACGTGCTTCGAAAAGCTCGGTAATACGCGGCAAACCAGCGGTGATATCTTTTGATTTAGAGGCAGACGTTCTTGGAATCTTCGCAAGAACTTGTCCGGCTTGTACTTTTTCGCCACTATCAACGACAACGTGAGCACCAACAGGTAACGTGGTTTCACGAATACGACCATTATCGTCTTTTACAGATAATGTAGGTACGAGCGTGCGGTCTTTTGAATCGGTGATAACTTTTTCTTTGTGACCGGTCTGTGAATCTGTCTCGTCTGTATAGGTGATGCCTTCCATAATGTCTTTATAGTCGGAAACACCGTTTATTTCTGAGAAGATCAACGCGTTATATGGATCCCATTTACACAGAGGAACTCCTTTTGGCACAACATCCCCTTCTTCAACAAGCAACTCAGAACCATAAGGTATATTATTGGTTGATAAAACTTTACCTGAATCGTCTTCCAGGCGAACTTCACCGGCCCGACTCAAGACAACCCGGTATTCTTCTTCACCATCGCTATAATCAACGGCTCTGACATTATCAAATACGACTTTACCGTCAAATTTTGCTTTATGTTGCGATTCAGATTCAAGTCGGGAAGCAGTACCACCAACGTGGAAAGTCCTCAGGGTTAACTGAGTACCAGGCTCACCAATAGATTGCGCCGCAATAACGCCTACAGCCTCACCGGTCTGAACCATCTTGCCTCTACTTAAATCACGACCGTAACACTTGGCACAAACACCTCTGGAAGCCTCACAAGTAAGTACCGAACGAATTTCAACTTCTTCGATTGAGGTTTCTGCAATCTTTTGCCCAATTTCTTCAGTAATCAGTTCATTTGAACTTACCAATAATTCATCAGATAGCGGATCAAAAACATCATGCATGGAAACACGCCCTAATATCCGGTCTTCCAAACTCTCAACAATTTCTTCATTGTCTTTCAAAGCCTGAATTTTGATACCGCGTAATGTTCCGCAATCATCCTCGGTAACGATCAAATCCTGAGAAACATCAACAAGGCGACGGGTTAAATATCCAGCATCAGCTGTTTTCAATGCTGTATCGGCCAGACCTTTACGTGCACCGTGAGTAGAAATAAAGTATTCCAAAACGGTCAAACCTTCTAAAAAACTAGAAAGGATCGGCGACTCAATAACTTCACTTCCGGATGCCATCGAACTTTTCTGAGGCTTTGCCATTAGGCCACGCATACCCCCAAGCTGACGAATTTGCTCTTTTGACCCACGAGCTCCTGAATCCGCCATCATAAATACAGGGTTAAATCCTTTTTTATCTTGGGTTAAAGCATGAAACAAGGTTTCTGAGACACGATTAGTTGTACTCGTCCATTTGTCAATTACCTGATTATAACGTTCGTTGTCGGTTATGAAACCATTCTCGTAACGTTCGAGGATCAACTTGACTTCATCCTGAGCAGCTGAAATGAGCTCTGCCTTTTCTTTCGGGATTACGATATCCTCCAAATTGAAAGATAATCCGCCGAGCGTCGCTGTCTCAAAACCAAGATACTTCATATCATCCAGGAACTTGGCTGCTTTTACCGTACCAACACGATTGAATACATCGCCAATAAGCAAGCGAAGCTCTTTTTTACCAAGGGTCTGGTTCTTGTACCCTAGTTCTTTAGGTAAAATTTGATTGAAGATAACACGGCCAGTAGTTGTTTTGACAGTGTCACGAACCTGCTCACCATCAACCAAGGTATCAAGACGGACATTGATTTTGGTATGCAAACCAAGTTTACCTTGATCATGTGCTATAATTACTTCATCAGTATTGGAAAAGGTTTTGCCTTCTCCTTGCCCGCCTTCGCCCATTTTGGTGAGGTAATAAATACCCAAAACCATATCCTGGGAAGGCACCGTGATCGGGCTTCCATTGGATGGGCTCATAATATTGTGTGAGCCAAGCATCAATACGGATGCTTCCAGAATTGCGTCATGACTTAGTGGAAGGTGAACGGCCATCTGATCACCGTCAAAATCAGCATTGAACGCTGTACAAGAGAGCGGATGAAGTCGAATGGCTTTGTCCTCAATAAGTACGGGCTGATAAGCCTGGATACCCAAACGGTGAAGGGTCGGGGCACGATTAAGCATGACCGGGTGCCCATCAATTACATGCTCCAAGACATCCCAAACGACTTCATCACGTCTATCAACAACTTTTTTAGCACTTTTGACGGTCTTAACGTATCCACGTTCAATTAATCTGCGAATTATAAAGGGCTTATAGAGTTCTACAGCCATTTCCTTCGGCAAACCACATTCGTGCATCTTCAAATCAGGTCCTACAACAATAACCGAACGGCCTGAATAATCGACACGCTTACCGAGAAGGTTCTGACGGAAACGTCCGTTCTTACCTTTCAGCATATCACTCAGTGATTTAAGAGGACGATTATTACTTCTCACAGCATTCATTTTACGCGAGTTGTCGAAAATAGAATCGACAGCTTCCTGAAGCATTCTCTTCTCGTTTCGTAAAATTACATCCGGAGCCTTAATATCGATCAACCGCTTAAGCCTGTTGTTACGGATAATAACGCGACGGTAAAGATCATTCAGATCTGATGTAGCAAAACGGCCACCTTCGAGCGGGACCAATGGACGCAGTTCCGGCGGGATGATTGGGATAACGCGCATCACCATCCATTCTGGCCGGTTTTCGATATTCTTGTTGGCTGCACGGAATGATTCGATAACCTGCAGACGCTTCAGGAATTTCTTCTTGCGCATCATTGAGGTTTCAGTTTTTACCGCTTCGCGATATTTGTAGGCCGTTTCATCAAGTTTGATATTTTGAAGCAATGCTTCAATAGCATCGGCTCCCATCTTAACGACAAACTTATCCTGATCATCATCCTCCATCTCATACTGCTCTTCCGGAAGTTGGCTAAGAATATCATGGTACTCCTCTTCCGTGAGCAGATCACCCATTTTGTATCCCATATCACGGGCAATACCGGGGTTGGTTACTACAAAACTTTCGTAGTAAACGATTTTCTCAAGGTTTTTGGATGAGAAGCCCAATAAATAAGCAATCTTATTAGGCAAAGACTTAAAGTACCAGATGTGCACTACGGGCACACACAAAGATATGTGGCCCATTCGTTCACGCCTTACGGCCTTACGAGTTACTTCAACACCACAACGATCACATATGATCCCTTTGTATCGAATTCTCTTGTATTTTCCGCAGTGGCATTCCCAATCCTTAACTGGACCAAAAATTTTCTCGCAGAACAAGCCGTCTTTTTCAGGCTTAAACGTACGATAGTTAATAGTCTCAGGATTAAGAACTTCTCCATGGGAGCGGGAAAGAATATTTTCCGCTGAGGAGAGAGAGATCCTAAGTCCTTTAAAATCTTTTGAAACGGGTTCTTTTTTTGCTAACGGCAAGGTTGTACCTCCGTATTTATTTTTATAAAACTAATAATGTTCATTTCGATGCAAATTGATTAGGTATTAACATCAACTTCTAAACCAAGGCCCTGAAGTTCACGAACAAGTACATTGAATGATTCAGGTGTCCCCCCATCAGGCAGATTTTCACCCTTAACAATGGATTCGTAAACCTTAGATCTGCCTTTTACGTCATCACTTTTTACAGTAAGCATTTCTTTAAGAATGTTGGATGCTCCATAGGCATATAATGCCCAAACTTCCATCTCCCCAAGTCGCTGACCACCAAACTGGGCCTTACCACCAAGCGGTTGCTGGGTAATTAAAGAGTAAGGTCCAATCGAGCGTGCGTGCATTTTATCTTGAATCAAATGGTTCAGTTTTAACATGTATATGTAACCGACTGTTGTTTTCTGGCCTAATCGTTCACCAGATCGGCCATCGTAAAGGTAGGTGCGGCCATCTTCAGGCAAACCAGCCTTTCTAAGCCATTCCTGGACTTCTTCATATTTTGCACCGTCAAAAATGGGTGTGGCAAATTTAACACCCAGCTTTTTACCGGCCCATCCAAGAATTGTTTCGTAAATTTGCCCCAGGTTCATCCTTGATGGCACACCCAGCGGATTCAAAATGATATCAACAGGTGTTCCATCCTCCAAAAACGGCATATCTTCAGCAGCAACAACATTAGCCACAACACCCTTATTACCGTGTCGACCGGCCATTTTATCACCAACCTGAAGTTTACGTTTTTTTGCTACATAAACTTTGGCTTTTCGTACAATCCCCGGTGGCAATTCATCACCTACCTGAAGGGTATATTTTCTCCTTTTCAAATCAGTATCATACAAGCGACGCAAGTTTCTGTAATTTTCGAAGAGAGTCTCTACGTACTCATTAACGGTATCATCCTGGCACCAGGCTTGCGATGCTTTAAGTTCAAATGGGTCCAGTTCTTCGAATAACTGCTTTCTGTACTTTTCACCCTTCGGAATAACCTCAATGCCAGTTCTATCAACGACACCGGGTGATGTTTTATCTTTCAGCAGTTTGAATATTCGTTCAGACCATTGAGCATTAAGCTGAACAACTTGTTGTTTGAACGTTTCATTTTCACGCTCTACCAACTCTTTTTCTTCCTTACGTGATATTTGTTCATCACGTTTTCGGCTAAAGAGTTTGGTATCAATAACGGTACCGGCCACTCCCGGTGGTACTTTCAGAGAAGCATCTTTCACATCACCGGCTTTGTCACCAAATATGGCACGCAACAGTTTTTCTTCAGGTGTAGGATCGGTTTCACCCTTAGGGGTAATTTTACCGACAATAATATCGCCAGACTCAATTTTAGCACCAACCCTAACTATTCCACGCTCATCCAGATTACGAGTAGCTTCTTCACTCACATTAGGGATTTCACGTGTGAGTTCTTCCTCACCACGTTTGGTATCTCGTACTTGTTGCTCAAACTCCTGAACGTGAATGGATGTATAGATATCTTCGGAAACAATTTTTTCACTGACAATGATAGCATCCTCAAAGTTGTACCCTCTCCATGGCATAAATGCAACCAATAAGTTACGGCCCAGTGCAAGTTCACCCTGGTTAGTGGCACAACCGTCAGCCAATGGTTGATTTTCAATAACCTTTTCGCCCACTTTTACGAGGGGCTTTTGATTTGAAGTTGTATCCTGGTTCGTTCGCTCAAATTTCCTGAGATCATAAGTAATAATCCCATCGTCAAAATAAGCCAGGGATTCTGTTTCATCCCTATCATACTTGACCCGAACTTCGGAAGAACTTACATAAACAACCTCGCCTGTTCCCTCTGCTACAATCATAGAACGTGAATCTTTAGCGGCACGATATTCCATACCCGTACCAACAATTGGTGCTTCCGGCCGAAGCAAAGGAACACCCTGTCGTTGCATATTGGATCCCATCAAGGCACGGTTAGCATCATCATGTTCTATAAACGGAATCATAGCAGCAGCAACCGAAGCAATTTGATTGGGAGCAACATCCATAAATTCAACCTGTTCAGGGCGTGCAAGGCCAACATTACTATCACGGAAACGAGAGAATATCAAATCATTCTGAAACTCTGATTTTTTATTCAAAACCGCATTTGCCTGGGCAATTACCGTTTCATCTTCTTGTTCCGCTGCCAGGTAATGCACCTCATCGGTGACCGTACTTTTTTTAACTTTTCGGTATGGTGTTTCAATGAAGCCAAAATCATTCACCTTGGCATGAACGCAAAGAGATGAAATCAATCCAATATTAGGACCTTCCGGAGTTTCAATCGGACAAAGACGTCCGTAATGAGTATAGTGAACATCACGAACTTCAAACCCGGCACGCTCACGAGTCAAACCACCGGGCCCAAGAGCTGACATGCGGCGTTTGTGAGTTAACTCAGCCAACGGATTTGTCTGGTCCATAAACTGGGAGAGTTGATTGGTCCCGAAAAATGTATTAATTACGGAAGAAATAGTACGTGCATTAACAAGGTCCTGAGGAGTGAACTGCTCAGCATCACGGGAGTTCATACGTTCCCGGATGGTTCGCGCCATACGTGCAAGGCCGAGTGCGAATTGCTGACCAAGTTGTTCGCCAACTGTACGAATTCTTCTATTACTCAAGTGATCAATATCATCTACCTGAGATTTCATGCTTTTTAGCCTGATCAACTCTTTGATGATCGCAATAATATCATCTTTTGTCAGGACTTGAACATCCAGAGACTCATCCATTTTAAGACGTTTGTTAAGCCTGTAGCGACCTACTTCACCAAGGTCATACTTTTTATCACTGAAGAACAGACGTTCCAAGACCGTTCTGGCGGTATCTTCATCAGGCATTTCCCCAGACCTGATTTGGCGGTAAACTTCAGCAAGAGCCGTATGCTCATCGTATGTTGTATCTTTACGAAGAGTATTCACTATAACAGAACGTTCTACATCCTCACCCGAAAGCTTCAGGACCAGGACTTCCTGGATATTAAGGCTTTTAAGAGTATCATGATCTTCGTCAGCGAGTTCGTGCTCCCGGGGAAGAATTACATTGCGACTAGTCGCTTCTTTTACTTCACCAGTTTCATCATCAACAACTTCTTCAACTGTTTCTTCGATAATGTCTGTGGCTAACTTTTTACCTATAGCCTTCTTGAATTGTGCCCGTGTGTTTACAGGAATTTTTTCTGATAGATCAAAAATTGACAGGATCTCGTCATCGCTGGAAAAGCCCAATGCACGCAAAAGCGCGGTAACAGGAAGCTTTTTCTTTCTGTCAATATAGGCCCAAAGAACATCCCGAATATCTGTGGTGAACTCAATCCATGACCCTTTGAAAGGGATTACCCGACCGGAATAAAGCTGTGTGCCGTTGGGGTGAACTGATTGACCAAAAAAGACACCGGGGGATCTGTGGAGCTGACTTACAATGACTCTCTCGGAACCATTGATAACAAAGGTCCCCCTTTCGGTCATCCATGGCAGATCGCCAAGAAATACTTCCTGTTCTATGGTCTCGCTGGCTTCATCAGTTTGGTCGATAGCCGAAAGTCTCAGTTTTGCTTTTAAAGGAAGAGAATACGTTAAACCTCTGTCCTGACATTCTCTGATGTTGTACTTTGGTGTATCGATGCTGAAGTACAGGAATTCCAGAATATTTTGTTCTCTGGAATCTGTGATTGGAAAATGCTCCATAAATATTTGTTGAAGACCCTGTTCTTTACGATCTTCGGGAG
>JBBDMV010000160.1:0-1943 GCA_040878115.1 Balneolales bacterium | reverse complement strand
TCAAAAGTCTATTTAATTGCACTTCTTTTACTCGTTGGGTGTGCTTCAGATAAAGAAAACGCTGTGCCTGAACACCTTGCACAGATTGAGAATCTTACTGCCCATTTGGAACCACCAACTCCCACTTCTGACATCGAGTTCATCCGGGAAATCTCTTTTGGGGACACCGAAGAGGTTTTGTTTGGACGTATGGTCGAGAATATAGCAGTCGATCAATCCGGAAAGGTGTTTCTTGCCGATTTGACCGAGAGCACCATTCATGTATTTGATTTTGATGGGTCATACGTGCAGAGTATTGGCCAGAGGGGTCAGGGGCCGGGAGAATTTCAGGCTATTTGGGACTTTAAGATTCATGATGAGAAGATTCATGTTCTCGATACGCAGAGATTTAGTATTTCTGTGTTCGATTTAAACACATTTGACCATATTCGCGATTATGATATTTCGTTGAATGATGAACAAGATAATCAGCCGTCTTGGCTCAGATGGACGAGAGAAAAAGGACTCTTCTATCGACCTACAAATATATTTATTCGTTCAAATGGCAACTATCTGCTGCTCTTTAGTGACGCATCAATAGGAATGGCCAACAATGTCGATGGGAGGACGTATGAAGGATCCATATATGACCCTCAAAATGGTGAATTTAAAATGCACGATGTTGTGTCACTAGACTGGACTGGCCAGGTTTTGGTTCATGAAGAGGGAGATGGGTTATTGGTCCTATTCAGAGTTCCTTACAAACGACAATCACTGTTTGATTTTTCAAATGACCAATTTGTTCACGGGTGGTCAGATGAAATGTTATTCAGATTTCATGATGAGAAGGGGGACTATCAGAAGGCATTTTACTACTCCTATTCAAATTCAGAATTACAATTTGACGACCTGCTCAAGCATTATGAAGACTCAGGAGATAATGTTATTCAGGCGATTCGTAGCGATGATCACCCAGAAACCTGGCCTGCATTTCATTCTCTGATATTCGATGATGAAAACCGACTTTGGGTATCAACGATGACAGATGATCAGGATAGCTATGAGTGGTGGGTATTGGATGAAGCTGGAAATTTGATGGCTACATTCTCCTGGCCGCGTACTCGTGATTTGAAATTAGTTAAAGACAATTACGCATATACATTGGAACGTGACACAGAAACAGGTCTTCAGGAAGTAGTCAGATACAAGATTACTATCAGGAGCTAATTACCTGGAATACTCCTTTTTTGACTTCTACACCAGTTTGCTCCACCTGCAGGAAGCTTGTAGGATTTGCATCCTATTGAAAATGGATTATTATAGATTGAATTACACGCCTAATGGATTGGTGAAAAACAAGTTCCAAGAAATTTCCAAGAATGAAAAAGGATAGAATATTTGTACTCTCAGGCATCGTGCTGGCCTTCTTGTTCCTTCATCAGGGGTGCAACAATAGTGATGAAGAAACGGACCTCATCAATTACTCTGAACTTGATGAAATTGCTACCGAGGTTCTGTTGGAAATTGGCCACAGAGACGGTGATCCAATCTTCGGGGCACTGATTGGACTGGTTGTCTTTGAGGATGGATCCATGGTGGTGGGCGATCGAGGAACCAGACGGATTGAACAGTTCTCGGAGGACGGATCCTATGTTGGAGCTGTCGCCAATCAAGGAGACGGGCCGGGGGAACTTTCTCCGTTATTTGAATTGGTACTTGGAGGAGAGGAGAGTCTGATTGTCCATCATTTCGGGATGGAGAACCGAGTGGACTATTTTGTAACGGATCCTGATGGGGACGGGTTTCTGTATGAGGATACGGTCATCCAAGAGGCTGTGATGGATCATCGGAATCTGATGTTGGGGGCACTGTCGAGTGATCGCTATCTCGTTAGAGTGACAGAAATACTTCGATTATCCGAACTCGACCAGGTTGCAGACAGGGGGGTCTCTGAGTCTGTGCTT
>JBBDMV010000159.1:0-1955 GCA_040878115.1 Balneolales bacterium | reverse complement strand
GTTCGTTTAATAAATTAGGTAATGCTTTTTTGGTGATGACTTTTGAGACAGCCTCTAACGGACTGTATTACTATGATAAAACCTTTACGCTATTATCATACTCGTCATCACGATTATATTTGCAGCAGCTCCCGCTTCGGATTCCGCCATTCCTGAAGCTTCCAGGGAAGCTTTTGTATTTATTTGCGCATCCAAATAAAAGTCGCTGAATGCCTCTGCCGTTGCCTCCGCAATATTACCGATAAAAATGGAGAGCCCGGCTAACGTACTCTGAAGTGCTTCGACTGATGAGCTGATCTCGGCTTCTGCCGTGGCTCTCGCCTCGCTGCTGATATCGAAATTAGACTCGGTTTCGGCGTCCACTTTGGCCTTGTAGTCCGCCTTGGCATCAACAATGACCTCTTCGGATGTTGCCCCTCTGATTTCGGCCACAACCTCAGTTCTTGCGTCTGCAAGGGCTTCAAGTGAGGCTTCGGAGGCGCTTTCTGCCTGAAACATGCCTTCAATCGCGAGTGCCGTTGCCTGGGCGAATATCAGTTCCGCCTGCTTTCGGAGTCCCAGTTCGGCACTTCCGTCGGCTTCGCTGCTTGCCTCAACAAGCAGGGAGGTAGCTATTTGATGGAACTCGGCCTGCGTTTTAGCGTCGGTCTCGTTCTCAGTAAAGACACTGACATACGTTTCTTCGAGTGTGGCATAAGCTTCGGCACGGGCTTCAGTATCGGCAGCGGCAGCAAGGTCGGACTGGAGACGTGCAAAGGCCTCAGACCTGGCTTCGGCTATAGCATTCATATCGACACCAGCTTCCGTTTTCTCATTATATTCGGCCTGAGCTTTTACGGCATTGGCAATGGCTATGCCAATATCGGCAGCACTTTGTGTACCGGCATTGATTTCGGCGGCCACATCCTTATTGATAAAAACGGATACATCCGCTGCCGTTACTCCTTCAAAGTGACTATCGGAACCATCCTCAGATTTGGCTTCCAGATATACTCCGGCCCTTGCATGGGATTCGGCCGTCAACGGTCGGGCATTAACCGAGTTTTCTCCATTAACCTGTACGATCGTACTCACCTCAAAATCACCATCGCCCTCTGCGAAAACACGGATATGGCCGGCAGCACCTTCACCTTCCACCACAAGGGTGAACTCACCGTTGGCGTCGGTCGTGGTTTCGCCATCCAGTGTCGAAACAGAACCGTCGGCATGCACCGCCACAGCAGTCACAACAGCACCTTCAACCGCAGCAAGGGTTTCTGTCGATGATTGTGCCGTTTTACCGACACTTTGTTGTTGAGTTTCGGTTTCATTTTGGGTTGCCTGGCCAGACACTGTTACGGTTTCAGCATCGTCTATGGCATCAACGCTGGAATCACACCCGGCACCGAACAAGACGAAAACACCAAGTATGGCAAGTATGAACGAGCTATTTCGAAAGTTGTTTATTGTAATCATGGATAATAGTATTGTAGTTAGTATTTATAAAATCATCTGATGATATTGATGTCATCAGATGATTTATTTAGTGATTCAAGAGAATAACACCTTTAGTAGGGAATACAAAAAAAAGGGTATCTACCCCTAGGTGAGCGGGAAATTTTTCCGCTTCGCGTAATACAGAAGAGTAGTGCACTAGCGGGAGGTATTGAAGAGGCCTTTGGCGAAGTAACACCTTGCAGAGCACCGACAAAGGTACTCATTTATTATGTTATTTATAATGTTATGATATTGCTAACCTGAGTTCGATTAATATTTTTGGGCTTAAACCTATCATCAGGAACGCGTAGTAAAGAAGACGCAATAATGCGTCAGCTATCAGCGCAATGATAAATAGCAAAAAAGCCTGAAGTACCTAATCTCTAATCCATTGAACCCCCTCCGGGGTTCTTTACGGCCTGTGTGTCTTGAACCCGGCACTACGTACCGGGCTAAGCATATTGAAACCCCTGTCGGGG
>JBBDMV010000158.1:0-1963 GCA_040878115.1 Balneolales bacterium | reverse complement strand
CATAGCCATACTTATTGCTGTGGCTAATGCAGCACCCTGCAGACCCATTTCAGGGAAGGGACCCCATCCGAAAATTAACAGGGGATCCAATATAATGTTTAAGACATTACCAAATACCATGATCATGCCGGGAGCAAATGTGTTTCCCGTGGCACGGATCATATTGTTCCCAACGGCGGGTATGATCAAAAACATAATTGACCAGTACCATATCACCATGTACTCGGATATCAGGGGAATTAATTCCGGAGGGGCCCCCAGAAATATGAACAGTGGTTTAAGAGTAAGCAAACCGGCACCAATGAAGACAATAATTGAAAGAAAAGAGAGAATAAAAACATACATCGAATAGCTTTGTACAATAGGTCGGCTTTTTGATACGACAGATCGTGAAAACAAAGATGCGGTACCGATTCCTATCCCTCCGGCAATACTGCTCACAAACATTACGGCGGGAAAGGTGAAACCCATTGCAGCCAGTTCATCCACGCCGACTTTCCCAATAAAATAGGTATCTGCCAGGTTATACAGTACGGAGCCAAACATACCAAAAATCATTGGCCAGGTGAGCATCGCCAAGGTTGGGATGATGGGATCCTCAGTTAGATCAGGTTTATTTCGCTTCATTATCTTCGTTTAAAAAACCCACATTATCAATCATGCGCTCCATGATTTCAAAAGCCTGTTTTTCCTCTTCTTTTGTAAATCCATTTATTAATAATTCCGTCCAGCCACTGAAAACTTTTTGGATTTCCTTCTCCTTCTTTTGAGCATTTGCCGTAAGGTACAATTTGCTTGACCTGCGATCCTCCGGATCAGATTCCTTGCGAACATATCCATGCTCGTCCATTCTTTTGATAAGATAAGAGACGGTTCCTTTGTCCAGCTTGAAATAATTGGTAATCTCCTGTTGAGTGGCACCTGGTTCGTGAGCCAGATAAGAGAATATTTTCACCTCTCCACTTCCTATTCTAAGGGGTTTTAACTCCCGTAGGAAATAAACCCGGGATTTGCGATGCAAGATTGAAATTAATTTCCCAATAGATTCGTTCTTTGCCATAAAATTAATTTAGTTGGATTCCCAACCAATATAATAATATTTTGTTGGGTGTCCAACTATGTATTGTGATCTTAGATGAATTTAGAGTGGGTATAACTTCTATTTATTATAACCACAATTCTCAATAAACCCCAACATTCAATAATCTTACCTTTTGATCTACAGGGGATTACATTTAATCGCCCCTAATCTCATCCCAATAACACCTTAACATAAATTTTTTATTGAGATACCGTAAGATTTCGAATTATGTGTATCCATACGTAAATTGTATACTGTTGCAAAGCGTCAGGAAGGAGATCAGGCGCAGGGGGTATAGTTACCGTACCGAGCAGTCGTATACCTCCTGGATTCGTACGGCCGATTCGTTTTAATAAGCTAAAACATCCGAAGAAATTACATCAGAGGAAATCGTGGCGCTGAAATACCTGGCTAATGAGCTTAACACCCAAAATCAGGCTTTCTGTTTAGACAGGCCGGGGTAATACAACATCCCGCAAACAGCGGGACCGGCCATGTGATTGGGCAAATACCCGCTGCACGGCCGCTGAGTCTCTATATATGTTTGGTGCCGTCACACAGAACGGTCAGCCTTGATTGAAAATTGACCGCAGTACGCACCGCCCAAAAGGGCATCGAATTCAATTAGGCAAAACCAAATGGTTTTTTGCCCTAAAATTCCTAATGCCTATTGACTTTGGTGGTCATATATAGGTTATATGCCGCTATGATCGGATCAATAACAAGAATTTTGCTTAGTATCTATTTTCATTGCACAACTCTTCTCGAAAGTCTTGCAATGGTTCGCAATGATCTTTGACGGTGCAGCTGACAAAATCTCCATTTGGACTAAACTCTATATCACAGCAAATTGTAAATAGATCATGAAGTTTTTCTCGTCCT
>JBBDMV010000157.1:48641-52530 GCA_040878115.1 Balneolales bacterium | reverse complement strand
CCGGTACGGAACGTGCACGGTTTATGGGCTGGCAAGCTGCTTTTATGGGCCTGGGCGGAGTTGTTTTTTTAATTGGAGGCGGTTTCCTGGCGGAACTGGGCTGGAGGTGGCCTTTCACGATCTACCTGTTATCTTTTTTATTTATCCCCCTGATATTAATTTCTCTGCCTGAACCCCCGCAGCCTGATCACACATCAGACAGGGGTATGAATACGGAGGATGGGGGAAATGACAGCCCATTCCGATTGTTGGGGTTTATTTTTATGGTGGCGCTGGCCGGGATGACCATTTTCTATTTTGTCCCCGTGCAAATTCCCTTCTACGTGGAGATGTTGTTCGATGCCGGTCCAACGGCTAGCGGTGTGGCAATAGCGGTATCGACTCTGTTCGGTGTGATCACTTCGCTTTCCTACGGAAGGATACGAGGTCATATGGGGTATATCGCGGTTCTGGGAGCCAATTTTGGCCTTATAGGGGTGGGTTATGTGGTTATCAGCCTGGCAGGCAGTTATGCCATTGTGCTGGCCGGCCTCGCAATATGCGGACTGGGCATGGGCCTGTTGTTTCCTAACCTTAATGTTTGGCTGGCTTCCGACGTGCCGGTTGCCATGCGGGGCCTGGCGGTAGGTGGTCTCACAACGGCTGTTTTTCTGGGGCAGTTCCTGTCGCCGCTGATTAGCCAGCCACTGGTCCAGGCCTTTGGTTTGGAGGCTATGTTTTTGGTGGCAGGTGGTGTTCTTTTGGCCCTGGCCTTGATATTTGTCGTGTTCCGGCAGCAGATATCTTCTTTTACACGCCAGTAAAAATGCACTAGCGGTTTCGCGCCGTTTTGGAGGAGATGAACATCAGTCCTCACTCTGGTCATTACCGCCTGTTCTAAAAAATTTTCATTTTTCATAAAACCATTTATTCTGGCTTTCGTCTAATTAGATAAATTATACCCCTACAACCCTAATTCTACAGGAGTATTTTATGAAAGTAGCCTGGATTCTTATTATAATATTGATGTTGAGCGGATACTCCCAAGTGTTATCACAACAAGCATCGGATGGAGGAACGGAGAGGGCCTCAACTTTTTTGGAAAGAACCTATTATGACAAATAAAATATGGCCGGTTATAGCATTGATGCATTTGAAAAAGAGATCGCGATCCTATACCCGCGTCTCAACCGTGCTCTAAGTGCTTACCTGGCTGGAAGCGGAATCGACCCGGAAGACATCCTGCAGGAAACGTTTCTGAAAGCCTGTAGAAGTTTGGATCGTTTCAAAGGTGAAGCGGGCTTGTATACCTGGCTTTTCTCCATCGGCAGAAATATTTGTATTGATGAGTTTCGAAAAACGAAGACGAAAAAGAATGTAAGTCTTCTTCCATTTGAAGAGTTTCAATTAGCCTCGGACCTATATTCATCCGATTCAGAAAGGGAAGAGGTCTTACTGTTGAGGAAAGCTATTGCACAGCTTCCGGAAAAGTTTCGGGAAGTTATCGTATTGAAAGCCATTGATGAAATGAACTATTCCGAAATATCGGAAATAACCGGCATCAATGAGCAGACCCTGAAAAGCCGTATGTTTAAGGCAAGAAAGTTACTGGCCGTATCTTTAAAAAAAATGGGAGTAAATAATCCATGAATTCACATAGTAACAAAACCGATAGAAAACGAGAAGACCTGGAACGCAAAATAAACGATGCGGCTGATGGACTGCTTAGCGTTCCGGAAATTGGGAGGCTGGAGGAGGAGCTGATGTTCTTTCCGGACCTGCATCAGGATTACCTGGATATCATGGAATTGCCGGATCTTTCAGCGACCTATGAGCAGGGTCGGGGCAGGTTCCAAAATGACTTTCATGTAGTCCGCACCCGACAGCGGGTCCGGAAGGAATGGAGCCAAACCGGATCCTTCGAAGCGGTTACGGTTGCCTGGTTCAGGAAATATGCACTGGCTGCTTCATTTCTGATATTTGCCCTGACATCCATCACCCATTACTTTTCACCGCAGCATAATATCGGACAGGATGAAATGATCTTGACCGATATCTTATATCCATACGAAGAAAGTAGCACCGAGGCGTATGTGATCTATCTGGATGAACTGATTGACCAATAATAAGGAGCATCATCGTGAACACAAAAACAAAAGCTTTACTGGTATTTGGAACCCTTTTTGCAGTGGGCTTTGCGTCAGGTTTCCTTTTTAATAATTCAATATCACCCACAGTTAGTGACTATACGTCAGAGCGCGCCGAGCAAGCAGATAACAGAGAGCGAGGGCAGCGTGATGAAAGTAGAGAACGAGGTGAGCATCACGCTGAGAAAATCCGTAACTGGTTTTCAGACCGGCTGGACCTGTCAAATGAGCAGCAAGATCCATTTTTTGAGCATATGTCTGAATACAGGTCCCGCATCCGTTCAGAGCTGAAGGAGATGAAAGGACGTGAAAGTGAATTTGTCAGACAGCATTATAACGCAATGAGAAATGAGCTTTCGAATGTTCTTAACCCGGAGCAATTAAAAAAACTGGACAGCCACGTGCATCCCGATTCCGTGATGCATCGCCGAAGAAGCAATAGGTCCGGAAGACCTGACAGGCCGCGGGATTGAACTGTTATTGTTTCTACCGAAGGCGCCGGATCGGGAGGGGAACGAGACATTGTGCAAATGCTATGTTAAGCGTCTGCGCTTAACGAGGGATCAACGCCCATGAAGTTTTATTCCATTCATGCACGTTCAAAGACCATAGCATCCATATTACCAGGAGTTATTGCTTACACCAGCGTGAAAGGGTGCAAGCTCGTCAAGCGCAGACGCTTGACTGAGCGGGGGTGACAAGCTAACGGGTACAGAGGTAGGCTTGCATTAAATTATTTGAGGCAAAAGTTTATATATTGTCCAGAATTCGATGTGTTAATGGTTTTGCAATAAAAAAAGCTTTTGATGGATAACTTGAAAATCACGACCGCTCAGTTTGAGAATAGAAGCGGTGATAAAGAGTATAATTTGAACAAAATAGATCGGCTTGCTGAAAAAGCAGCCCTGGAGGGTTCGAAGGCGATCGCTTTTCATGAATGTTCCATAACCGGCTATTCATTTGCCCGGCATTTATCCAAAGAACAGATGCTTGATCTGGCAGAATATATCCCGGAAGGTGACAGCATTGCCAGGCTCAGGGAAATTGCGGCAAAGCATGATATTTCCGTATTGGCCGGGCTGTTTGAAAAGGATGCAGATGACCGCTTGTACAAAGCATACGTATGTGTGGATAAAAATGGCCTGACTGCAAAGTTCAGAAAGTTGCACCCTTTTATCAACGAGCATGTATCGCCCGGCAACCAGTATTGTGTGTTCAATCTTCACGGATGGACTTGCGGTATCTTGATTTGTTACGATAACAACATCATCGAACATGTAAGGGCCACCAACTTGCTGGGGGCGGATATCATATTTATGCCTCACGTTACGATGTGCACACCATCATCCAGGCCGGGTGCGGGTTTTGTGGATCCTGCATTATGGGATAACAGGGAAAATGACCCTACATCACTGAGACTGGAATTTGATGGTATGAAAGGGCGTGGCTGGTTGATGAAGTGGCTGCCTTCCAGAGCTTATGACAACGCGGCTTATGTGGTATTTTCGAACCCAATCGGCATGGATGATGACCAGTTGAAAAATGGCTGTTCCATGATTATTGATCCTTTCGGTGATATTATTGCAGAGTGCCGGGAATTAGATGACGATACGGCAACAGCAAGCTTTTCTCCCGACAAACTTAGGCAAGCCGGCGGTTACCGGTACAAAAAAGCAAGAAAACCTGAGTTGTATAAAGATATAATAGGTCAGCCTCACATCTCCGAGCAGAAAGTTGTATGGCTGAACAAGGATTGAGCCAGG
>JBBDMV010000157.1:0-48541 GCA_040878115.1 Balneolales bacterium | reverse complement strand
GCCTCCTGATTTTCTCCAAATCTATAAACGAGAAAGTTTCTTAATACGACAAATAGATTAGTCACGTTTTGTTCTTAACATTTGCCCTTGCCCTGCAACGGTACCTGCATTTTGTTATATATTATTTAGTAAATACTTTTTTTATTATGAAGCTTTATACCCTTTTTCTACTTTCTTTTATTTTTCTACTTTCTTCCTGCTTCAGGGACGATGATGAAATCGACTATGATAACGCAGAGGATCTCGCCTTTTTGGAAGAAAACGCCGGGCGCGAAGGTGTCACCGTAACGGAAAGCGGACTTCAGTACCGCGTCCTGGAGAAAGGTGAGGGGGGAGAAAAGCCCACTGCGAATTCCGAAGTCAGTGTGCATTACACAGGAAGCCTCATTGATGGCGAAGAGTTTAACAATTCTTATGAACTTGAAGAACCTGCCACATTTTTTATTAACAGGGTCATTTATGGATTTGCCGAAGGATTGATGCTAATGGAAGAAGGTGATGTATACGAATTGGTCATTCCGGCTGAACTGGCCTATGGTAATAACCCTCCTGGAAGTCCCATATATCCCGGCGCTACCCTGATTTTTGAAATGGAACTTATTGAAATCCTGTAAGCTGAGTTGTGAAAGGTATCACGGTGATCTAAGCCTTTCAGGCTTAGGCCTTCCCTCCGTCCAGCGTCCACGCTTGGCGACCTTTCTTCTCACTCGGTAAGCTCGGTAACAATACTACCGCCGCCCATTTCTTCGGGTAGAATAGCTTTGATGCGGACCACTTTTCTTGATTCATCGTTAGTAATCCAGACGGTCTGTTTCCCGGAGTCATTATCCATCGGGGTAATCTCGAGTTTGTAGGCGCTGAAAGGGCCTGCCGGAACGGTAATGGTTTCAATTCCCGAAACTTCAAGGGCCATAGGTTTTACTTCCAGGGTCATTACATCATATATGCGGAATGTGCTTTTGTAGTTCTCCGTGAGTGGAAGTGAACTTAAAGCGAGGTGCAATCCGCTGCCGTCGGCATAGACGGGTGCGTCGAGATTGATGTTTAGCGGCGTTACCTGATCTCCCTGAGTAATTTCACCGTCAATTGTTGTCGCGGAATATTGGAGGTCCAGGGCAAGGGGGCCTTGCTGGGTAGAGCGCCTGACGGGAAGAAGGTCATCGCGCTGTACATCTATGGTGTCTGTAATCTCACCCATGGGCATCTTCGCATGTTCGATCAGCCGCCACACAGGCTGGCCTTCGTAGATTTCCTGGGAAAGCCTGCGGGTAATTTTCATCTCAAGGTTTTGGCCCTGGGTTTCAAGGTGGGATACATACTCAAGTGTTGACGACTGAAGCAGGTCACCGGATACAGCCGGTAGCGGGGCTGTTTTAGCTTCATCAATCCCCACGGCTTCTTCAGGCATGGTGACGGTATTGATATTTACCTTGATCTCATCAAGGCGCTCCCGGATATCTTCCGTCATGCTTTCCTGATAGCGGCCGCCCAGATGTTCGGACAAAAAGCGTTCCATATCGGCAATATAGGCCAGCCTGTTTTCGTGGCCTGTAAATTCATGTCCTTCATCCGGCGCGACAATATACTCAACCTCGCGGCCAAGTTTGCGAAGGGCGGCTACGATTTGATCGGATTCCACTTTGGGCGATCGGGGATCGTTGGCCCCTTGTATTACAAGAAGCGGGGCTTTAATTTGGTCAGCCGAGAACAGTGGTGACTGTTCTTTCATCATTTCTCCTTCTCCAGGATCCTCCAAATCCCCAACGCGGATACGGAACATCTCCCGGATGGGCTCCCAATAGGGAGGGATGGAATTAAGCAGGGTTATCATATTGGAAGGGCCGTCAACAGAAACTCCTGCGGCATACAGGCCAGGAGTGAAAGCAAGGCCGGCAAGGGCAGCATATCCACCGTAAGAGCCTCCGTAGATACCGATTCGTCCAGGATCAGCAATACCAAGATCAATTAAATATTTCACGCCGTCGGTGATATCATGCTGCATGGCACCGGTGCCCCATTCTTTATTTCCGGCATTTAGGAATTCTTTTCCGTACCCGGTAGAGCCGCGGAAATTGGGCTGGAGGACTGCATATCCCCGATTGGCTAAAAACTGTGCGGTTGCATCATATCCCCAGTAGTCCCGGGTCCATGGGCCGCCATGGGGATTGATGACGACGGGCAGGTCTTGGCGCTCCATGCCCCGGGGCAGAGTGAGGTAGGCAGGGATTTCCATGCCGTCACGTGCCGTGTAGCGGATAGCGTGCATTTCGGCAAGATGGTCCGGCGGGAGGTCAGGTCGGGAGTTGTAGAGCAGTTCCATTTTCCCGCTGTCTCTATAGTACACATAGGCGGAGCCGGGATCGGTATCTTTACCGGCACTTACAATCCATATATTTTCGTCAGCAGTTCGGGAACTGATGTTAATCCGGGCATCGCCCACTTCATCCCCGATGTTGTTGTAATCACGTTCAAACTCTTCGTTCTGGGGGACCATGCGTACACGGTCAGCCATGTAATAGGTAGCAAGCAATTCATTACTTATATCGGAGAAAATAGCCCCGCCGAAATCGACTTCTCTTTCCGGGTCTGCCGCGATAAGCTCTTCTTCGCCGGTTTCGGGATCGAAAAGTATGAGCCTGGAAAGATCTGCATCACCTTTATTGGTAGACAGGTAAAACCGTTCAAAATCTTCATGATAGCGAACGATATTGACCGTTTCTTCGGCGCTGACTTCATAAACCGGGGTAAGTTGATCTCCGTTGATTTCCAGTATCTCGGTCCCGCCATCAGGGGTTTGTCGTACGGCATTTCGAATGTTCCCGGCTTCATCGGAATGCCAGTTGGAGATATTCTGGTCATTCTCAATCAACAGTTCTTTTCTTCCGGTTTCCAGGTCCAGGCGATAAACATCATGCAACTGCGGATCTCTTTCATTCAGGCCAATTATGATATAATCAGGGTCCATAATGGGGACAGCGTATATTTGGGCGCGTACCCCGTCTATATTAGTGAGGTTTCTGGGCTCAGGGGCCCGCTTCCCTTCGGCAGGTCTGTCAGTGGGACTAACAGCATAGATATGAAAGTTTTCGTCGCCGCCTTTGTCCTGTACATACAGGATGTAACGGCTGTCCCGGCTCCAGAAATAATCGGTAATGGACCGGGTAGTGTAGGATGTCATGGGCCGGGCAGCGTCAAAAGGCCCGTCGACTCTTTTTACCCATACATTCATGACCCCGTCGAGCTGTTTGCGAAAAGAAATGAAGTTTCCATCGGGTGAGATTTGGGCGCCGGCATACTGAGGGTCATCAAAGAATAGTTCACGATCAATGACAGGGGCTATCTTTTCTGTTGCCGGAACGGTGGTGATATCCTGGCTGGTCCGGCAGCCGGCAATTAAAAAAAGAAGCAATATACAGGTTGAAACTTTATTCATGGCACTCTTTCAGCTGATCGTATTTGAGTTAATGGGCGAATTATCCGTAAACATGCCTCAAAAGTCAATAATAAATTAGCTGAAAAATCCGAATGCGTTATAAGGGGAAAGCAAATGGTTTACCGCAGTTAAAGCATCGAGATCACTATAAATGTGATTACGATAAAAATAACCGAAATTACACCGACTCTTTTATAAAGCTGTGTCAATTTTGATAGTTCAACGGAGCTATTTTCTTTAACAGCGTCATTGCACCTCTGGCAATATTGGTTCTTATCTGGTACTTCCTTCCTGCAAATAGGGCAATGCATATTAGTTCTGTTATGTTAAAATATAAGGTCCGGGTTAGGAACGGCTGGAAAGATAGGATAAATATACAGGATCTCCTGCGCTCCCGTAAAATACTTTACCTATGAACGTCAGTCAGCGCAGGTTGGGGCTTGGAGTGCCGGTATGGACTTAAATGATCATCTCCAACCGAAGTCGAAGACTTAGATTCTTAAGGTTAATCATCTATAACAATTTAAGTTAATCTTTTGTCGTTGTGCGTAATAATTAATATCCTTTCGGGTAAACCATGGTAAAATGGGCATATTAGTACACCTCCTTGTTATCGGTTGAAGAAAGTTTTTTAATAAAAAATGACATAAAGAGGCCTAAACTATTTTGACATTGATTTTAAAATAGTCTATCCTCTTTTATTCAAATTTTTATAATCAAAAATATCACGAATAATCGGAGAAATTATGATCTTGTCGTTTAGCGTTTTTCTCTTCCAAGGCGCGTTAGAAGAGGGATTGTTTAACATGTTAGTAGGCTATTTTAATGAAGGCGGAGTCTTCATGTGGCCAGTGTTGATCACATTAATAATTGGACTTGCTATATTCCTCGAACGACTTATTACGCTCAATAGAGCTGATATTAATACACAAGCTTTTGTATTAGACGTTAAGGATGCACTGCAACATGGGGGTATCAAAGAGGCCGAGGAGCTTACTTCGGAGGTTCGCGGCCCTGTAGCTTCTGTTTTCCAGGCAGGTTTGCTTAGAGCAGACGAAGGCATAGATGCGGCTGAAAAAGCCATTCAAGCTTATGGTTCCATTGAAATGAGCTTTCTGGAACGAGGACTGGTATGGCTTTCGTTAGGTATTGCTGTTGCGCCGTTACTTGGATTTACCGGAACGGTAATTGGTATGATCCAGGCTTTCGATGCTATTGAAGCTGCCGGAGATATCTCTCCGAGTTTGGTAGCCGGTGGTATTAAAGTTGCTCTTCTTACCACAGCGAGTGGTCTTATTGCAGGTATTATTCTACAGGTTGGCTACAATTACTGCGTTTCTAAAATTGATCGTTTAGTGGTTGATATGGAGGAAAGTTCTATTGTGTTGATCGATTCAATCGCGTTGCTTGGCCAGGGTAAGCAAATACTTAGTGACGAAGAAGCGGATAGGATCGACCAGCAGACTCCACCGTCCGAATAGTCTTTTAATCTTTCACCAAACCTACAGGTAATTATGTCTGTCGCAATTTCATTGGGTTTTATGATAGCTTTAGTAGTTATCGGGATATTGGCAATGTCAATATTCGGCATTATCAATATCTATAACGGGAAGCACGAATGGGCCCAGGTCGGAACTTTCTTTGTTCCGGCATTGGTCTTCGTTATAGCGTATGCTTTTATGGGAACACTTACTGAAGCGGGTATGTTAACCATGCTGGTTGCTATCGCAGCCATGGTTTTGTTTGTAGCCATCTCAGGAGTTCGAAGTACTTTCAAGATTTAACCAGAAGAGACTATGTTTGCAAATAAAAAAAAGAGGGATGATATTGAGGTTGCAGGTTCAGCGATGGCCGATATCGCTTTTCTGTTACTTATATTCTTCCTGGTGGTTACCACGATTGATGTGGATACAGGAATTGGTATGCAACTTCCGCCGCCACCTGATCCTGAAGAGGAACCACCACCGATCCGGGAGCGGAACCTGATGAATATACTGGTTAATGCCAGGGGTGAGATTCTAATTGATGATGATGAAGTTGGAATTCAGCAGGTTAAAGACCTGGTAATGGAATTTGTGGACAATGAAAATAGGTCTCAGGACCCTAATCTTTCGGAATCTCCTCAACAAGCCATCGTTTCTATTAAAACGGACCGGCAGACATCCTACGAAATCTTCATTGATATGATGGATGAAGTAAGGGGTGCCTATAAAGAGTTAAGGGATAATGCAACCCGACAACTGACTGGTGAAACCTATCAACAATATAACGATCGTGTACCACGTGAAAATAACCAAGTGCGTGAAATGTACCCGGAAAATATTTCAGAAGCCGAACCTGATCCTGGATCATAACCTTTCCTGAACATTATGTCTAAATTCAAAAAAAAAGCTAAAACCAAACAGGCAGTACCGACATCCGCTATGCCTGATATCATTTTTATGCTTCTGATTTTCTTTATGGTTGTTACTGTATTGAGAGAAGTTGAACTAATGGTAAGGGTTGATTTCACCGATGCCGAAAACATCGAGAAGATAGAACAGAAGCGTCTGATTAGCACTATCTGGATTGGCCCTGAAATATTGGGTGGTGGTAATTTTGGCGAAGCCAGAGTCCAGATTGATGACGCTTTGGTTGGTGACCTGGTTGAAATACGTCGGTTGATGTACGATAAATTGATTGAGCAACCCCGATTAATTGTATCTCTGCGTGTCGATGAAACATCAGAAATGGGCCTGGTCAGTGATGTAAAGCAAGAACTCCGGGAAGCCGGAACACTGAGAATAAATTATTCCACACTCCGGGATATTTAATCATATTTCAACTACTTGTTTTTTAGAACAATAGAAATCAATTAATGTCATCCTGAATTTACTTTTGGGATGACATTTTTTTTTCCAGGTAAACCTACCTCTTAATCGCTACCAGCATGTCTGAACCCTTTACTACCGTCCAATCACTTGGAAGAAGTGGACTCGTAAAACATATTCGCAAAAAAACTCTTCATACCAATGATGCCGTTATTACCGGTATCGGTGATGACGCCGCAGTTATTAAACAGGATAAGGGCAGGGTAAGTGTGGTTTCAAGTGAAAACCTGGTAGAGGGCGTAGATTTTGATCTCACGTTCACCCCATTGCACCACCTGGGCTCAAAAGTTATTACGGCAGCCGTTAGCGATATATATGCGATGAATGCTCAACCTGAAGCCATTCTGTTGAACCTTTCATTACCAAACCGGTTTTCTGTAGAGATGATAGATCAATTATATCATGGAGTAGACCTTGCAACCCGGGATTATAATTGTCAGGTTGCCGGTGGAGATATCGGGGCCACGGCAGGAGCTTTGGTTATATCGGTAATGGCTTATGGATCAGCCCCTAAAAACAAAATTACCAAACGACATGGATTTGGTAAAGATGAGGCCATTTGTGTAAGCGGTGATGTTGGCGGCGCTTTGGCCGGCTTGAATATATTACTGCGTGAAAAAAAACATTGGCAAGATGAAGGTGCAGAAACCATGCAACCTGATCTCACAGCTTACGAATATGTTGTTAAAAGGCAACTCGTACCCCTTGCCAGGTATGATCTGATAAAGGCATTTGATGAATTTTCTATTCAGCCTTCTTCAATGACGGATGTCAGTCAGGGGTTAGTTTCAGAACTACAGAACCTGTTTTCGGAGTCGGAATATGGAGCCTATATCTATGAAGCGGCTCTGCCTATTCATTTGGATACCAGAAGAGTTGCTGAAGAAATGAATGATGATGCAGACCGCTATGCTTTATATGGCGGTGAAGATTACGAACTTTTATTTACGCTGCCGAAGGAAGATGTTGAAAAATTAGGCAAAAATTTTCAGGATTTTGTAGTGATAGGTAAAACTACTGATGATAAAAGTGCGATCCGTTTTCAAACGGCAGAAGGTGAAGTCTGGAAGATGGAGGACAAAAAAGTATAACCTTCTCCTTCATTACCAGGCATTTTTTATTAAATCCGGAAACTGGTAAATGCAACATAGACTAAATACCGTAAGCCTCAATATTCAATAAAGTAGTAAGCAAGGCGTTGGATAACCTGTAGAGAGATTAAAAAAAATAAAGATTAGGCAGTAAAATCACGGTTACCAATTTTAAGTAATTAGAGTTAAGCTGTTTGAGAAATTATTAAGTAGTATATTATTCATAAATTGATAGATTAGTAAAAAAAATTAATGTCAGATAAGCCAAATAAAAAGAACCCAAAATCAGCAAAGAATAAAAATAATTCAAAATTTCCCATTTGGATATATGTTTTGCTTTTATTGGTATTGTTAACTATTCCCTACTTCTCGTTTAATCCTGATGCCGATAACCGCATTGAGTATAGTACATTCCTCGATCATGTCAAACAGGGACACGTAGAAAAAGTAGTTATTGTCAACGGAATCGATATCAGGGGAGAGTATAAAGAGAGTTCCGTGGAGGAAGAACTTATTTCATATAATAAACAGGAAGAATCATCCTGGGCAATGGGATCTCAAGACACCGCCTATAGCTTTAAAGCAACCATGATGGATGGTGATGAAATTCGCCCTATACTGGACGAACATAATGTCCGATATGATGCAAAAGTTGATGATGGTTGGTTTGGTGGGGCCCTTACCTGGTTAATTCCTATTGCACTGATCATTGCCTTCTGGGTATTTATCTTTAAAAGGATGAACCCGGGTTCCCAGGTCCTCAATATTGGTAAAAGCAAAGCATCCCTTTATGACAAACAAGGTGAGAACAAAATCAATTTCGGAGATGTTGCCGGACTTGAGGAAGCCAAAGAGGAAGTAGAGGAAGTTGTTGAATTTCTTAAAAACCCTAAAAAGTTTACTAAACTCGGTGGGAACATTCCGAAAGGGGTTCTGTTGGTAGGGCCTCCCGGAACAGGTAAAACGCTAATGGCGAAGGCTACAGCCGGTGAAGCCGATGTACCGTTCTTCAGCCTTAGCGGGTCTGATTTTGTGGAAATGTTTGTAGGTGTGGGTGCTGCCCGGGTTCGTGATCTGTTCAAGCAGGCTAAAGAGTCGGCACCCTGCATTATCTTTATTGATGAGATCGATGCCATCGGCCGAAGCCGCGGCAAGAGCCAAATGGCGGGTTCCAACGATGAGCGGGAAAATACTCTGAATCAGCTTTTATCCGAAATGGATGGTTTCAAGACCGAAAAAGGTGTTATCATTATGGCCGCCAGTAACAGGCCGGATGTTCTTGATTCCGCTCTGCTTCGTCCCGGACGGTTTGACCGACAGATCCTTATTGATCGTCCCGATTTAAATGGCAGGATCGCCGTTCTGGACGTTCACTTGAAAAAGATCAAGATGGGGACGGATGTTGACCTGAACCTGCTGGCTTCTCAGACTCCTGGTTTCGCCGGTGCTGAGCTGGCTAACTTGTGTAATGAGGCGGCGCTGCTGGCTGCCCGAAGAGACAAAAAACACGTAGAGATGGTTGATTTTCAGGATGCCATTGAGCGTGTAGTTGCAGGTCTTGAAAAGAAAAACAAATTGATAAGCCCCAATGAGCGCCGGATTGTCGCATATCACGAAGCCGGTCATGCTATTGTAAGTTGGTATCTTGAGCATACGGATCCGGTCCTTAAGGTCAGTATTGTACCAAGAGGATTAGCAGCATTAGGTTACACACTGCAAACACCTCTGGAAGATCGCTTTTTAATGACCACGCAAGAGTTAAACGAGAAAATATGCGCGCTTCTCGGTGGACGTGTTTCTGAGGAAATCATTTTCGGAAAAATTTCTACCGGTGCACAGAATGATCTGGAACGGATATCGAAGCTGGCTTTTGCCATGGTTGCTGAATATGGTATGAGTGAAGATCTGGGTAATGTATCATTTCATGATTCAGGTAATCCGGATGGATATGGATTCAGCAAAAAGTATTCGAATTCCACGGCCCAGAAAATTGATGAGTCTGTCAAGAAGATTATTGATTCTAATTATTCGATGACTAAAAAGCTTCTCAATGAGAAGAAGGATAAACTTGAAATATTGGCCCAGGCCCTGTTGAAAAGGGAAATCCTCGGTGCTAAAGACTTAATCGAGCTACTGGGTGAACGCCCTTACGGAAATTACCCCATCACTATGGAAGACGGCGTCGCGACCATGAAGAGTAACGGTAAAAACGGACATATCTCTGAGAAGAAAAAGGCTGAAGCTGAAGAAGCCAAAGTCGATGAGGTCACCAAAATTACTGAAGAGCCTGTAGAGGAAGAAGGTAAGGCTGCAAAAAACTGATGGCACAAAGTGTCGATAGGCCCGATCAGTGAAGATTGATCGGATCTTGTAATAGCTACATAAAAAGGCCGCGAGGGAAGTTTATTCTCTGCGGCTTTTTTAATATGATGTAGTGTACGTCACACCGAGCTGGTGCATCAAGCTGTCAGTTCCTTGCAATAAGCCGTTTACACTTAACACAGTTGTGGTGAGGAGTCTTTAAAGCTTTAAAGCTATCTTATCAGAATGGTATCGGCAAGATTCGGTATTTCCCGAAATGAGCGGGTGGTAGTCAGCCTAAAGGGAACAGCTAAATCATGCAAGTCCTCAGGTAGGGATGTGTCTTTGAAATTTTCATCCAGTTCATCATAATTAAACACCTCTGGTTTTGAGGGTTGGGTTATGATTTCGTCGGCCTCTTTTGCCGAGAAAATAAAAATTTCATCCAGCTCCAGTTCATTAAACAGGTTGTTAGCAAGACCAGCCAAATTATAGGCTATGGGTTTTTGATTGCGTTCATCATCAACTAAATTTGACAGCAGGAGATGAGTCCCTGCAGGGAATTTTGTCAAGAAATTACGATCGAACTTTAATGCGGAACCATTGTAGCTGATTATATTGCGCTGATATGCATTTACTCCGACAACGGCAACACCACTGTCTGCCATCAAAGAGACCAGCCTGTGGTTTAAATCTTTAATGCTACGCAGTCTGGCCTCATCACTAAGCATGCCGGTCTGAATGAGCCTATCGGTATATTGGCTGTCTCCGTGTAAAATTATCCCCCGGGTATTGTTTTGCGCGGCTATGGCCTCGGCAAAAGATTTCAGGAATATGGCGTTATCGAGGTGTTCATAATCAAGAATGGCTAAATAATTCATTTTAGTCTTTACCTGTCTTCTTCAAATGTCTACTCCATGATCTTATAATGGTTTTATAGTCATGGTCTTATTGGAAAAATTCTCTATTTCGTCTTGATGATGGTAAAAAGTCCGGTATTGTCCATCCAGCCAAAGTTGTAGCTGATCATCATAATGCTTTGAAAGAGGATTACCGGATTGCCCGGTTGATATAATTGAAAATGATTTCTGCAAATCTGAAAAATCCACAATACGGCGCTGGGATGCTCCCAAAGTCATTTCAAATGGCTTTTCCCAACTATATTGGCCCTTGCTGATGGTCATGCCATGGCCGGGCATAGGATAGGGGCCCCGGCTGAGTAGGTTTTTTGCAATTAGCCGGCTGGTTTTGCTTGCATCATCTTCTTCGGCTGCCTGACCGAACAGAGGAGGTTCTAAAGTAAGGGTATGAAGGTTTTCCCAGCGCCATTCGTACGATTGCGGCCCGAGTGTATCTTCCAAAAAAGTCATGGCATCTTTCATACTGTTCAGGATATCATCTTCACTGATCCTAAATTTTCCAGGAGTTTTAGAAGGATCAACTAATTGAAAAAGCTGAAAACCTTCCGTTAGCTCAAAAAGATCAGCAGAGAAAGCAGAACCAGAAAAACTCTCTTGCAAAAGATGGTTCAAAGTCCTCACAGGTAAATGTTCAGTTTGGATAAATCTATTGTAGGCCGTTTCGCCAAGTTCTTTTTTGATGGTATTTTTTCCTAATTCCATATAAAAAACATCAAGTATAGATGCTGCACCCGCATTAACGGCATAGTTGAAGTCCCAGTTGGTCAGGTATGAAGTGGCCGCTACGATTTGCTGGTCGTTTTGAACCTCTGCCAAAATGGGTAATATAAGCTCAGTGACCTCCCTCGCATGATTGGAATAGATATCGTTTTGGATATCCATAAATTGGGAAGAATTTAGATTGGTTTCGCCCTGCAGAAGTGACTCAATCCGGTCGAATCTGGAAGATGAGCTCCAGAATGATGAAATGTAAAAGGGGTAATCATCCCCATGCAGCTTATTATTTGCATTAGCAATATAACCTGATTCGGGATTAACGATATGAGGCAGTTGTTGAAAGGGAATATAGCCCTGCCAGTCATCATCCCGTGACCATCCGCGCCTGAAGTTTAAAGGATTACTACGTTGGGGAAAGTTGCCGAGCACATGCATTGAGATATTGCCGTTTACATCACCATACAGGATGTTCATGCCTGGTACTTTAAAATCCGGCAGTACACTTTGGAACTCGTTGAATGATTCAGCCCAATTAATATCTAATAGCACGCCCCACTCATAGCTGGGTTCATGACCGGTCCAGCGCATGGTGATCATTTGATCAGCCAACAGGCCAGGCTCGTGATGAATATCAGATATTACAGGGCCATTGCCTGTGTAGCGAATTTCATTAAGGATCTCATCGTTGTTTTTTACCTTTATAATGCCTCGCTCGACTCTCAATTTTTCATATTCCGATCCGGGTCCGGAATCAAGTGAATCGGCCAGGTAGCTGGTCGTATCGTTTGGGTGTAATTTTTCTATGAAGAAGTCGGTTTCATCTGCCATCACATTGGTGAGGGACCAGGCCATGAAATCATTCTGACCTATTACAATAGCAGGGGCACCGGGTATTGTGATTCCGGATGCATTCCGTCCATTTAAATTTAGATGTACTTCGAACCATTTGGCCGGCATCCCCAGACCAAGGTGAGGGTCGCCAGCCAATAACGGATAGTCGCTTTCAGTAATGGAGCCACTCGCCACCCAGGCATTGCCACCTGTACCATCTCCTGAATTCCCGAAAAGCTTGCGCATCTGAGTTTCCTCATCCAGGAATGATAATAGTGCTTCTCCTGGTGATCCTTTAAAATCATCATGAATGAAATCTGTGTCAGGGAAATGAGAAAAAAGCTCTTCAAAGTCACCGGGTTCCATGGATTCCTGTAAGTACCCAATCACAGCTTTGCTCCACCAGCTTGTGTTCATCTCCCAGGCCATAATACGGCTTAAGGCAATGGAGTGCTGTGGCTCCCAGGGAATGGTGCTCATCCCCGTGAGGGAAAATTCTATGGGGAGGCGACTTTTGTTTTGCGATGCAAAAGAATTTATCCCCGCTGCATATGATTCAAGAACAATCTGTTGTTCACGAGGAAGCTCCTCCCATATTTCATCAGCGGTATTTTGAAAGCCAAGTAGCCGGAGATACTTGTCCAGATTGATGAAATCCTCGCCTAAAAATTCAGAGAACCGTCCTTCAGCCGTCATCTGGGATAATGTCATTTGCCAGATTCTATCCTGAGCATGTACATAACCCAAAGCGAAGTAGAGATCCCCTTTGTCTTCGGCAAAAATATGCGGAACCCCATAATCGTCTCTGTGTACGGTCACTTCATTTTGTACTCCATCTAACTGAATATCTTTGCTATAATTTGGCAGAGGGGTATAAAAGGTTAAATAAGTAGCCATTATGGATACCCCGGTAATCAGAATAATTATCAGCAGAAGGAATTTAAGAATCGATTTCATAAATCAATCTGGTAAAGCAATCGGGGTTAATGTTGCGACCGGAAATAACATGCTAATGATACCGGCTTGTATTCGGAAAGAAAATCCTGGTAAACAGTTTATAAAATATTACGTAAGTTTGATCGGTTTTTATCCGATAGTCCTTCCACTTTATTCTGGAAGTTAAGGTTTCATAAAGTTAAATCATATTATCCACACACAATTTGTCTGATCAAAGAAACGCGATCCCGAACGAGCTTTTAGAGGAAATTTCAACAACAGAAAATACGCCGGTATATTGTTACGATGAAAATAGAATTCATCACCGTTGCCAAAGTATAAAGAAAATATTTCAGGGCCTGCCCATACAGTGGTTATTTGCGATGAAGGCAAATGACAACCCGTACATCCTTGATATCTTTCGCTCTGAGAAATTCGGTTTTGATACGGTCAGCTATGAAGAAGTGCTGCTTGGGCTGCATTTTGTTAATGACCCCGCCAAAATATTTTATACCGAAAATAATATGACCGACGCTGAGATGCTTGGGGCTATTGAAGCCGGAGTAACCCTGAATATCGGTTCTTTATCGCGACTTGAGGCTTTTTGCAAGCATCCCGATACAAGCTCATGCAGCATTCGCATCAATCCTAATATTGGTGATGGACATCACACTAAAGTGATAACAGGCAATAAGGACAGCAAGTTTGGAATCCGTATTGACTTGTTGCCTGATTGCCTGGCATTGGCTAAAAATCATGATGTACGTATTACCGGAATTCACGCTCATATCGGTAGCGGAATTAAGAACCCAGATAATTTTAAGTCGGCTATGGAAATACTGCTGGAGGTCGCCTTAGAATTCCCTGATCTGGAAGTCATTAATTTCGGTGGAGGAATTCCGATACCTTACCGTCCTGGAGATAAGGAGTTTTCATTGGCCGATTTTTCAAATCTTGTAGAGCCGCTTCTAAAAGAAGATTTTAAAAGTCGTTCGCGACCTATCACTTATTATTTTGAACCAGGCCGTTGGTTGATTGCATCCGCAGGCGTTCTCTTGACGAGGGTGAATACCGTTAAAGATCAGGGAAAGAAGGTGTTTCTCGGAACCGATACCGGCTTCAACCATTTGTTGAGGCCGGCTTTATATGATGCTTATCATCATGTTACCAATATCTCAAAACCCGGCGCTGAAGCCGTGCGTTTGTATGATGTGGCCGGAAATATTTGTGAAAGTGGTGATATCCTGGCTTTCGACCGCGAGCTGCCCGAAACAGAGATCGGCGATTTACTGGCCCTTCATGATGCAGGGGCTTACGGTATGACAATGGCATCCAATTATAATCGTCGTGCTTTGCCTGCTGAGGTTCTGATAACAGAAGATGGTAAAATAAAAGTGATCCGCCCCAGGAAATCAGCAAAGCGGCAGGTCGAAGAGCTTTTTGAAAATACCTGTTTTAAAAGTGAATAGAAACATGATGTAAAGGCGAAGGAACCTCCGAAGTTTAAATATATTATTATGAAACCAAGCACCGAAGATCTTCTGAAATTTGCTCGCGCCGTTGCCAAACGCGGGGGTGATCATACTCTTAACTACTTCAGGAAAGACCTTGATATCGAGCGAAAAGCTGATGATTCTCCCGTTACTGTTGCCGATAAAAATACAGAGAATATCATGAGAAGTATGATCATTGAAAAATATCCCGATCATGGCATTATTGGAGAAGAGCATGGCCGGGTTAATCCGGATAGCCCGGTACAATGGATCCTGGATCCCATTGACGGGACCAAATCTTTTATTCATGGAATTCCTTTATATACGACACTAATCGGTGTTTTGGTAAATGATAAGCCGGTTGCGGGAATAATTTATGCCCCTGCTTTGGACGAGATGTGTGATGCCGGGGTGGGTTTGGGTTGCCGCTTTAACGGTAAACCATGCCGCGTTCGTCAGACTAGTAATCTCGGAAAGGCAACTTTTCTGACCAGTGAACTCCAGAGCGTTTTTGAAGGCGATAGCATCAGTTTATTTAACGACCTGGTTCAAAAAACCCGTCTGCACAGAACCTGGGGCGATGCGTACGGACACATGATGGTTGCCACCGGGCGCGCCGATATCATGTTTGATCCCGTTCTGGAAATATGGGATGCCGCACCCTTGCTTCCTATTTTAAAAGAAGCCGGCGGCTCCTATTTTGATCTCCGGGGCAATGAACGCATCGATACCGGCAGCGGCATATCCTGCAGCTCCGGACTTACAAGTGAAGTGCTTGCCATTATCCGGGGAGAGAATATAGCATGATCTTATTTTACTGATAATCGCATCAACTGCGTCAATGACAGTTTGCATAAGAAAAGCTGTATAAGCCTGGACCAGCTACTAAGCCTGTCTTTATAAGCTTTCTTCAATTCAATGGAATAGCATATCGGTCGATAGTACACCGCATTAGTTTTTATTGGCTTTTTAACCATATTGTTATCAAATTATACTGCCTCGTCCGGTGATACCAGGCGAAGTAAACCGAACAACTATAGAATTTAAAAATCTTCAGAATGCGATATTCGTTTTTAATAATATTCATAACCCTTCTATTACCACTTACCCTGTTTTCCAGCGACCGGGGAGATTATGCATCCCGGCCTGAAATGAAGTTCAACTTCCACCATCTAAGCCTTGAATTGAGTGTTAATAATGAAGGCAAAAATCTTTCAGGGATTGCTGAATATGAAGTTTCGCCCAGACAGGATGATCTTCGGGACGTTCTTATATTTGCCCATAATATGGAAGTTGAAAGAATTCGGGTCGCACAAGATCAGGTTGGATTTCAACAACAGGGTGATTCCCTGATTGTTCAACTTGCTAATTCGTTTCAGGCCGATGAGCGGTTCAATCTTGAAATAACTTACGAAGCCGAACCTGAATTCGGAGTTCACTTTAACGAAAACGGTACAGTTTGGACATCCATGCTGCCAAAATCCAATAGAAACTGGCTGCCGGGTTTCGATCATCCCCGTGTAGAGCTTTCCACGTCCATTTACATCCGTATACCGGAAGATCAGGAAGCCGTTGCCAATGGAAAGTTCCTGAGTGAAGAAACGGTCGAAGATGGATATAAAGAAGTGGGCTGGAAATCAGATGATAAAATCCCTCTGTCGGATATTAGTTTTGTAACGGGCTACTTTGATATAGAGGAAACTTTAGTTGGAACAAAGCAGGTACGCCTTTATGCTGAAACCGGATTACTGGATGAAGGGGAATCCAGTAATCTTCTTCAGAATATTTACGATCGTATCCGGGAAACGGAGCGGTTTCTTTTATTCGAATATCCCTATGAATCGTTTAACCTGATAGCTATTCATGATGACCGGTGGGAAACCAGATCATATAATTCGGGCCTGGGCTATGTATTTGCCAACCGTGGAGAGTTAGCGCCGCAAATCGCCAATTCGGTGTATGCGCAATGGTTCGGTATGCATCAGCGACCGGAGCAATGGGGTGATGCTGAGGCGACCTTGCTTTATCAGGCATGGTTAGCCGATCATTTTGATCAGGCAGGCCTTGATGGTCCATCTGAACGTTCCGGCCTGAGTGAATCGTCTTCAGTTTACGATAACTTTTCAACGGCACAGCGTAAAAGGTTTATTCAATTTGTTCAACGCCAGGAAGGTCCTGAACTAATAAATATGATGGCATCGCAGGCACGCAATGTTTTGGATAACGGAGATACCGTGATGGGATGGGATGATTATGCCCGCTTCTGGTATGATCAAACCGGAGAGAACTGGTTCCGTAAACCTGAGTTTCCCAAAAGTAATAATCAAATAAGCCTGAACTATGATATTGAAATTAATCATGAAAATTTAAACGGTGGACTTGTTGCTTACATAACGCCTGAATACTCCAACTCCGATAAAAATTATACGCTGCCGGTTATTTTATTTAATAATGAAAATGAAGAGGAAAGGGAGTATGAGTTTTCCGGACGTGGTGATACCCTCACGATCAGTGATGACGACGATATAAATAACGTGGCTTTAGGCACGGTTCCCGGAATCAGCTTTAACGAAAAGAAGCCGTTCTCCTTTTGGCTGTACCAACTGCGCAATGACCCGGACAGTGAGCGGAGGAAACAAGCGGCACTGGCCATGGAAAACTTCTCCGATCAGCCGGATCTCCAGCTTGCCCTCAATGGCGCCCTAAATCGGGAAGATGACCCGGAAGTCAGGGCAGCCGTTTTGAAGGCCATGGCGGAGATTACAGATGGTGCTCCGGGCGTTCAAAGTTGGTTTCTCTCCCGTCTGGACGATGAACATGAGGCCATCCAGCGGGAGGCATTGAGAGCATTGAGGTATTATCCGGACGATGATGTTGTAGAGCGTGATGTTTTCGAAGTGATAAGTATGTCAGATAACATCGATCTGGTGAACGAAGCTATTTCAGTTTATCGCCACCTGGTGCCTGAGGCTGATTTCGTGGAATTTGTGGACCAGTTTTTAAACGAGGACGAAGAGCGCCTGTTTACATATACTTTGATAAATGAGATTTACAAAACCTCTGAAGTAGAGTTCGCCAACGAAATTGTAGATGGATACCTTGGGGCTGAAAATCCTTTCAACATTCGCTTTGCATCTTTTCAGCAGCTAAACTGGAATGATTATGACAACGAAAGATGGGCGGAAAGGGTGAAAACCTTTATATCTGATCCTGATCCGCGAATTCGCTTTTTGATGATGAATCGCATAAATACCTTATCTCATGAAGATCATGACAGGTTGCTGATAGAACGAAAATCCAAAGAAAAGGATGTCAGGGTCCTGCCGGATTTTGATGCTTTATAAATCCAAAAGTTGTCAAATCTTGCTAGCCAGTGATTCGAATAAAAATAACATTCTTCAAGCAACGAGAGAAGATTTGACAACTTTGCGTTGAGTCAGCCTGACGTTGCGTGGCCGAATCGTATATACCTATGCCCGGGTAACGCCCTACCAGCTTATTCTACCACTGCCGCCGTCATTGCCTGGAGATTCCTCTTCAGGGGGTGGTTCAAGGACCAATCCCTGGGGTTGCTCAAAGGCATCGTAGCTCCAGTTCACCAGAGAATCCTCCGTGCTGTAATTAATGAATGAACCGACAATGGGCAGGGCCGTTCGGGCACCCTGGCCCCAATAGGTATTTTCCGGGTATTGGATCCGATAATCTTCACCTCCAACCCATGCACCAGCCACCAGGTGGGGCATCATGCCGATAAACCAGTTATCGGAACTATTGGACGAAGTTCCGGTTTTCCCTGCGATATCCTGGCTAACGCCGAACTGGTTGGCCATCCTGACTCCGGTCCCGGACCAGCCTGGCCCGCCACGAATCACACCCCGCATCATATCGATCATGATATAGGCCGTTTCAGGGCTGACGGCTTCTTGTTGTAGTTCAGAGTGGTACTCAACCAGCACATTGCCCTCTTTATCTTCGATGCGGGTGATGGCCAGGGGCTCAATATGCACACCCTTGTTTGCAAAAGTCGCGTAAGCGTTGGTCATCTCCAGCAAAGTCACTTCAGCTGTTCCCAGCGCGATAGCGGGGTTTGTTTTTAGGGGTGATTTATTAATGCCAAGGCTCCTGGCCATTTCTGCTATTCTAACGCCGGCCTCCCTTAAATCTTCCTGGCGGTTGGTACCGTGCGCACCGGCTAGTTCCGGTAATAAACGCACTGTTATATTATTAAGGCTCCTGCCAAGGCCCTGGGCGAGACTGACCATTTCAGGTCCTTTTGGAAGCACCGGATCACGTGGTGCCCATACATTGCCATTATTACTGTAAAAGCTGAGGGGGTATTTAGAGAATTTATGATAAGGCCGATATCCGTTATCAATAGCCACGGCGTATACAAAGGGTTTAAAGGTAGAACCTGTCTGACGCCTGGATTGATAAACATTATCACGCTGGATCTTGCTGTAATCCGATCCACCGATCCATGCCATAATGCTGCCACTGGTGGGTTCTATAGCAACGAAACTGGCTTCGAGCCGAGTACGTGCACGTTTGACCGAATCTACGAATACAGAATCCTGTTTCAAGGAATCTAATACTTCCAGGCGGGTTTTATGTCCGAAGAAGCCGTTCTTGTATTCATCACTTTCTTCGATAAATTCATTAAGGTACTCCGGGTACTCCTCCCAGAAGTTGTCCATATAATCGCCGCCGGCGGAGGTCCATTCGGCGACAAAGCGTTCTTGATGTTGCTCCAGCTGAGTTTCCACAGCGCGTTGAGCGTGCTTTTGCATTCTGGAATCAATGGTTGTGTGAATGACCAGGCCGTCTGTGTAAAGATCATAACCGTTTTCCTGGGCCCAACTCTGAGCTTGCTGGCGCACATATTCACCAAAGTAACGACTCTGGCGACCGGTCTTAAAAGGAGGGTTATAATCCAGAAGAATGGGCCCATCCCGGTAATCCTGATATTGATTTTCAGAGAGAAAACCGTGTTTCAGCATCTGCCTCATTACCACATTTCTCCTTTGTGTAGAACGATCTTCCCTTAGCCTGGGGTTATAAGCAAAAACGGCCTTAAGTGTTCCAATCATGGTTGCGGCTTCAGGAACATTCAACTGGCTTGCGGGTTTATTAAAATGGGTGAGAGAGGCTGTTTCAATTCCAAAGGCGCTATTGCTGAACTCTACGGTGTTGAGGTACATTTCTATAATTTCCCTCTTCGTGTAGTTTTTTTCAATCTGTATGGCCGTGATGATCTCACGCAATTTACGCCGTACAGACACCTCTCTGCCAATCTTCCGGTACAGGTTTCTTGCCAGCTGCTGTGATATAGTAGAACCACCCTGAGGGTTCCCACTAAGCACGTGAAAAGGAATAGCCAGAGTGCGGTACATGTCAACTCCCCAGTGGTTGTAGAATCGGTGATCTTCTGTAGCAATCAGTGCGTCGATGATGTGGGGGGAAATGTTATTGTAAGTAACATAGGTTCTGTTCTCAGTGAAGTATTTATCCAAAACGGCCCCGTCACGACTCATGACGAAAGAGGCGATATCATTCTTTGGGTTTTCCAGCTCTTCTATCGACGGCAGGCCCTGGTGCAGGTAGGTCAAATACGCTCCGCCCAGCAACACCAAGATCAGAAAAAGAATGCCGAAACCTTTAAAAAGACCTCCCCAGGTAATTACAATATCACCACCATTATTATTGGGAGGCGGAGGTGCAGATGATGAAGCCGAATACCTACCGGTTTTACTTTTCCGGTTTTTGCGCTGCTTCGCCAGGGCACGTTGCCAAAAAGTACCGGAATGATCACCGGCTGATGATTTGCTCTCTTTGGCTTTTGAACGGCGTTCTTCTAAAATTCTACGACGATATTCGGGATCGTTAAAGTAACGGTCCATATCATCTTTATTCATATCGTCATTCATCATCAATAAGAAGCGTATGTGGTATTGCGGGTTGTGAAAGTATTTGAAGAACCATCCCAGGCAACGAGATGAAAGCTGTCATTGGCGTAAAGGCCGGCTGTTCTATTGTCAAAAAAATTTCCAAGGTTCATGTATATTTTACTGCCAAACGTTTTAATAAGCGGTTTATGGTGATGTCCGCAAATCAAGACGTCGGCATTTCCCTTTTTTAAAAAGTTTATTGCCCAGGAGTCCAGATGGGAGTTGCCGGGTGTAGACCAAAATTTAAGCTTTCTGCTAAATTTAGAATAGGACCGCATAAGTGCAATACCCATATGAGCGGGTAACCATTTCTTATAAACGGAAACAAAATACGAATTTCTGATCATACGATGAAGTAAAGGCCGCGGAAGATTTAAATGTGTACTACTCAGACCGTCTCCATGCATTAGAAAAACTCGTTTACCATTCAGGTCTAATATGCGATACTCCGGTTCAACGTCAAAGCCGATTTTTTTTAGATAATTATCCGTCCAGTTATCGTGATTACCCGTAATATATAAAGTACCCGGTTTATTTCTGTGAAGGGATTCGAATCGTTTCAGGACTTCGGGTGCGATATCCGGAATATGGCCGGGGTATTCCATCCAGTAATCAAATAAATCACCCAAAATGACGATACTCATATCCATAGACTCAGCGTAATCGATCATGGAGATAAGGTCTTTCTCTACCGACCTGTTTTTTTCAGGGACAAAGCCTCCAAGATGAGCATCGGAAATGAACAAATAAACCCGTTCGCGGGTGATCTGTTGAATGTCATTCATGATTTCTGTTGATTAAAGAGCCGAAGCATCTCCTCAACTTCGCTGTCACTTACTTCAACATTAGCCCTTTTTTCCGGATGCACCTGGGGCAGGCGTTCTTCCGTTTGCTGTTGCGTTGCCTTACTGCTGATGTTCCGGGCGAATTCGTTTGCCGAAAGGGTTTCGGCCCCCTGCGCTCTGGCTTGACTGAGCACTTCCCGGTCATTGCTTACCACGATCCATTGTTTGGCTGAACTCCTTTTTTTCAACCGGTTGGTGATGGCTTCATCGGCCGTCTTTCCCCCACTGAAGGCTACTTTACAATTATGGTGTTTCATGCCCAGGTGCAGTGGGTATCCGTCAAATACCAGCAGTGCTTTACGTTTTTGGTTCATGCATACCCCGTCGATCAGAGCAGAAAGGTATTCAATCCCATCAAGGCGGTTGTTACCATAGTCTTTTACGACCGCCGGCAGCAGGTGCATCACATTATGAGCATCTATCAGCCATTGCTTTTGCATTGCGTTACTTTTTTCGTGTGATTACAAAATCAATGAAATCGAGCATACTTTGGCGTTCATCGGATTCGGGAAACTGATGCAGCAAGTCCCTTGCTTTTTGAGTATGCAAGTTCATATGCGTACGGGCATAATCGAGACCGCCCTTGCCGTTTACCAAACGTATAATTTCATTGACCTGTTTTTGTGTCTTGCCGCGTTTTCCGAAAAGTTTGATGAGTTTTCGGCGCTCCATCACCCCCGAACGCTCAAGAGCGGCGATCATAGGCAATGTGATTTTTCTTTCTTTAATATCGTTGCCGGTGGGCTTTCCTATATCGTCAGCACCGTAATCAAATAAATCATCCTTGATCTGGAAGGCTAAGCCCAGATGCTCACCAATTTCCTCCAGCAGTCTGTGCTTTTCAACGTCATCGGTTGCGCTGATGGCCCCGCATTTGCAGCAGGCCGAAAGCAGACTGGCCGTTTTTTCCGAGATGATCTTGAAATACCTTTCCTCGGTCATATTCAGTAGCTTGGAGGCTTTTAGCTGCCGCAGCTCACCTTCGCTCATACGCTTGACGGCATTGGAAAGTACCTTAAGCAAAGCGAATTCATCGTTATCAAGGGCCACCAGCAGCCCCTTTGACAGAAGATAATCACCCAGTAAAACGCTGGCCTTATTCTTCCATATCTTATTGATGCTGAAAAAGCCACGGCGCTGGTCGGCTTCATCCACTACGTCATCATGGATCAAGGTAGCCGTATGAAGCAGTTCTATCATTGTAGCGGCCGTAAATGTGCTTTGATCAACTTTGCCACATAAACGAGCGGATAGCAGCACCAGGATCGGTCTCATCTCTTTGCCCTTCATTTTAAGCAAATAGTTGATGATCTGGTTGAGCAAAAAAACATCGGTTTTCAGGGCTTTTTTATAGTAAGCCTGAAACTCCTTTAAGTCGCTTTCGATAGGGCGACGAATCTCCTTCAGCGATTTAAGGTTTGAAGTTGTTTTTTTTTCTTTAAGTTCTATATCGGCACCAATCATTAAAGTGCTTATCTTCTTTTAATTAATAATGGAATTGTAATGTGCAAAAAACATACTTACATACATATTACTTACAAGCTGCACAAACTTTGATGTGTTGTTAAGTTCACTATTATAAAGTTAAAAAACACAGGAAATAATACATTGAAAACCATTCATAAAATTGGGGTATTTACCAGCGGGGGAGACTCCCCGGGTATGAACGCCGCAGTCAGGGCTGTGGTACGTTTGGCCAGACGTAATAATTTATCCGTTGCAGGAATTCGTTACGGCTATCAGGGCATGATACAAGGTGATTTTATAGAGCTCGATTCTAACTCCGTGTCCAACATTATACAACGCGGAGGCACCATATTAAAATCAGCCCGTTCAGATGAGTTTCTTAAAGAAGAGGGCCGTACGAAGGCCGCTAAGAACCTGAAGGAAAACGATATAGATGCCGTGGTAGGTATTGGTGGTGACGGCACTTTTAAAGGAGCTGTTAAGCTGAACCACGAACATGACATTTCAGTTCTCGGTGTTCCCGGGACCATTGATAACGACCTTTACGGTTCTGATGAAACGATTGGATATGATACGGCGCTGAATACCGCTTTGGATGCCCTCGATAAAATCAGGGACACGGCCGATGCCCATGACCGTCTTTTCCTGATTGAAGTTATGGGCCGGGAAGCCGGTTTCCTGGCTTTGGAGACAGGTATATCAAGTGGATCAGAGATGATCTTGCTGCCGGAAACATCCAATGATATAGAAAGTATCAAAGCCCGGCTGTATGAAATATTGAAAGTACACCGAAGAAGTACCCTGGTTATTGTTGCCGAAGGGAATGAAACCGGTGGAGTTATGAAATTGTCTGAAGTCTTGAAAGATGATTTCGCCAAATACGAGATGCGTGTGGGTATTCTTGGCCATATTCAACGCGGCGGCAATCCAACGGCCCGTGACCGTGTTTTGGCCAGCAGACTCGGTGCGGCGGCCGTTCAGGCATTGCTTGACGGCCATACCAATGTGATGGCCGGTTTGGTGAATGATGAAATTGTAATGACCCCTTTAGAGAAAACCTGGTCTCAAAAAAAGGCTATTAAACCTGAAATTCTTGAACTTGCAAAAAACCTAAGTTAATGATAAAAGTAGATACATCCGCTTGCCATCCCTTTTTGAGCTCTGAAGAACGCGAAGCCGCCGTAGAAAAAGCAAAAAGGTCATTCAAAGCACTGGCTGATAAATCTGGAAGAGGTTCAGAATGGCTTGGCTGGCGTGATATCCTGTCTTCGCCCAACGATGCGCTTCTCGAACAAATCGATAGCGTGGCTGAACAGATCAGGGGCGACGGTGATGTCTTCATCGTATGCGGAATTGGCGGTTCTTATTTGGGAGCCAAAGCGGTGATCGATGCCCTTACACCTTTCCATAGCGAACGAAAACCGGAAATCCTTTATGCCGGACATAATATAAGCGGGAAATACATGCAGGGGTTGATTGATTATTTAAATCGTCCTAATGCCGACGGCTCTGAAAAGAGCGTATATCTGAATGTGATATCCAAATCCGGCACCACGATGGAAACCGCTCTTGCCTTCCGCACATTGAGAAAGTGGATGCATGATACCTATGCCGGCGGTGCGAAACACAGAATATTCGGAACGACCAGCAAAGAGGGTGGGGCCCTAAATAAAATTATAGACGCCTATGGTTACCAGAAATTTATCATTCCAGAGGATGTAGGCGGAAGATATTCGGTACTAACGCCCGTGGGATTGTTGCCCTTTGCCGCCGCCGGATTCGCCATCAGGCCGTTGTTTTATGGGGCCGTTGAAGCATATAACGAGTATGAGCAAAAGCAGAATGATGTCATCGAATATGCCGCTATACGGTATGCCCTCTATAAGAAAGGTATCCATATTGACCTGCTGGCTTCTTTTGATCCGGCCCTGAGCTCTTTCGGTAGCTGGATGCAGCAGCTTTACGGTGAAAGCGAAGGCAAAAATGGAAAGGGTATGTTCCCGGCGGTCGTCAACTACTCAACCGACCTGCACAGCCTTGGCCAGCTGGCGCAGGAGGGCATGAGGAACCTGATGGAAACGTTCCTGGTTGTTAACAAAATCCCCAGCAGTTTCCCTGTACAAAAAGAAAAGGAAGATTTTGATGGCTTGAATTTCCTTGCCGGTAAACCCTTTCACGAGATTAATGAAAAAGCCTGTGAAGGAACCCGAAAAGCCCATATCGACGGCAACGTTCCCGTCTGCTCCATTGCCCTTGACAGCCTTAATGAACAAAGCATCGGTCAAGCTATCTACTTTTTCGAACTGGCTATTTCCATTTACGTCTACTGTCTGGAAGAAAACCCATTTGACCAGCCGGGCGTCGAACAATACAAAACCAATATGAGGCAGCTGCTGGTGAAGTGAAACGGATTTAATTAATTACGAATTACGAAATATGAAATATGAAGATACCGGCCATGCAGCTTATGATGCAGAACCGATACACCGTTTCTGGCTGGCTCTCATTCACCTTCGTGGCTAACCATCTCCTAACCCAAGATAAACACTATCCGACACCCGCTTCCCATCGGGCGAAGCAAAACTAATCCAGGCATGAAGGGTATCCGGTGATGAGGCCATGCCCGTCGGGATCTCGAAATCAAACTGAACGCTCCTGCGCTCTGAGGCCCGCAGGGAATACACGATGGAATCCGCGCCGGCATCATACACCAGCACCATGGCAATTTCGTGATTGCTGAAGGGCTTGTCCGTGTGCGAATCCGGGTCCCAGGTAAAGGTAAGGACTGGCCCGTTTAGCTCCACTCCCGCCCCGTTCGCCGGCTCCAGCGACCCTTCGGAAACCAGCACCTTTGCATAGTCGATCTTAATATCGGGATACTCCCCGGTAAAAATACGCTTGCTGTTGGCCGAATAGGCCACATCCCGCGAGGATAGTCCGTCGGGAAGCTCCGTAAACCCCGCCCGGATAAACGGCTTAAACGTACCCAGCAACCTTGCCATCATACTCAGCTTCTTACGTGAAGCCATCTGCTTCTGAGTTTGAGGATTGTGCACCTTGTCCGGCTTAGACTTGAGATATGGTTTCCCCCGGCGATGCGAGAGAATCAAATTACTGACCGACCCGGAGGCCGGACCAAAAATACCGTCTTTAAATTTTGCCATAATGGTTAAGGTTAAGGTTGAGGTTGAGGTTGAGGTTGAGGCTAAAGCTTAAACAAAGATATATAAAAAACATATCAAAACCATATCAAGGCCGTAAATATACGGTGTTGATATGGCGTTGATATGGTCTTGATACGGCGTTGTTCTAAAGATGATCTGAGAAAGATTAAGAACAATATAAATTAGGGTTTGTATCTATGAAGAGATTTCTTATTCTGAGACATGCAAAAAATTACCCTATGCCTGTGACGCACAAGGCGAAGCTGTAGGTGGAAGGAGTGTTGGATAATGTGATAGGTATCGTCCCTGGAAGTTCGGTTTTTGCTGCCCAAACCGATGCGATGACGACCCCTGGATTTTCCCACAACGAAGCTGTCATATCTAATCAATAAAATCATAGAATATATTGCCTGATGCGCATAACAAAAAGCACCAGCTGCGCGCTTTCAGCGCTGGACTCGCTATCGCTCGCCGCTGTGGTTGGCGTTATACCCTCTATCCAAAAATCTAATTTCTTCCGGTTTTCATCGTTAATAATTACATTAAGGTAAATTAAACACTTTTTCTATGATCACCGATTTAAAAGAGATTGAAAATTCAGCCCTGAGTCTAAACAAAAAGGATAAAGCGCGTCTGGCTGATAAATTATTGCAAAGCATTCATGGCAAAGTTGACCCTGAAATTGAACAGGCCTGGATTGATGAAGTCCAAAAGAGAAAAGAGTCTCTTAAATCAGGTGAAGCTTCCCTTCATTCTGCGTCGGATGTCTTAAACGAAGCAAGAAACCGTCTTCAAAAGTGACTATTAAATTTCATTCAGAAGCCAGAAAAGAATCTTTTTGAAGCAGCAGAATATTACGAGGAGCAAGTTATTGGCCTTGGGGATGATTTTATAGATGAAGTAGAAAAAGTGCTGGAAGTCATCGAGCAACAACCGTCATCCGGAACTAAAATTACGAATACTGAACGAAGGTTTTTAGTGTCTCGCTTTCCTTATGGAATTATCTATTCAGTTGAAGAAGACCAGATTGCAATTTTTGCTGTTATGAACTTAAGGCGAAAACCGGGGTACTGGAAATCCCGAACTTAGTATCTGTGGGTATAACCAGCAATTCCTGCTGACGGGTTCGCGTTGGTTGCTCGAACTTTTGAAATGGTAACCCCGCAGCAGAATTGCCGGACCTTTATACCACTTTTTTAGTTTGCAATAATCATCCACCCTTAGTAGTTTTATTATGAAACTAAATTAAAGTCTATCTGTTATGCCAACTAATATTACTATCCGCGATATTCCAGATGATATCTATGAAAAAATAAAGCGTCAAGCGAATCAACATCACCGAAGTATTAATAGCGAAGTAATTGTCTACTTAAAAAGAATCGTCCAATCCCATCGGCGGGATCCAAAACAAATTATTGCTCGCGCCAAAAAACTTAAGCAAAAAGCGAAAGGCTCTCTTTCCATGGAAGAAATTCGGGAAGCCATTGATCAAAATCGCCCATGATTGTAGTAGATACTAATGTTATTGCCAGTCTTTGGGTCCCAAATGATATGGATGAATTGGTTTACAAAGTTTTAGAAAAAGATGCTGACTGGATAGCTCCTCTGCTTTGGCGTTCAGAATTTAGAAATGTATTGTCAATATATTTACGTTCTGATATTTTAACATTTCCTATTGTCCTGCAATCTATTGAAGAAGCGGAACAAGTCATGGATTCAAAAGAGTTTGAAGTAAATTCCACCCAAGTGCTAAGTTTTGTTTCTGATTCCTCCTGTTCTTCTTATGACTGTGAATTTATAGCCTTAGCAGATGATTTTGATATTAGGTTAATAACTTTTGATAAAAAAATTATTAACAAATTTCCTGAGATTGCTATGCATCCTAAACAGTTTATTGCTCAAGTCTAGAAAAAGTGGCATAACAAAGCGCATTAACGTGGACTTGGCTTAAACCTCGGTTGAGCTTTTGCCTTATTCACCAATATTAGCTTCTTTTAAGCTCACAATCTTCAAGCCGGTTATGCGCTGGATCGTTATATCACCTTCCCGAAAGTAGATTAACCAGAAATTTTTGAACTTTTTCTATATTTCTCTAAAGCTTTCTTTCCTCTCTTTTTATAATGCTCTAACAACTCTTCTTGAGATAAGTCTTTCGTCTCCTCATAGTTTCGATCCCTTATAGACCGAATCTCTTTTACTGTATCGAATTTTTTACTCTTCATAATTGGTCACCTCACGTGGGGAATAAATATCAATGGATTTCAGCCCTTTTTCAATATTAACGGCATTAAACAGGCGGATCTTGTCATAATGTACAATATGACGAAAATTCCAGCTAACCAAACATCCACATTGGCTAGCGAAGCCAGGGCTATATGTAAGGCGTCATCACGAAATTTTGGTGTAAGGATTTTTCGGTTTAAATACTCCTCTGATAACTCCAAAGCATCTTCAGTAATTTCCAATATCTCAGGTTCATAATCCAAAAGTAACGTTAATGTATCTTGAACCCGCTGTGGTGCTTTACTTATTTCATCAAAAGTTAGCTGGGATAAAACCGGCTGATAATTTTTTAATCTAAAATCCTTCATCAGGCCGTTAGACCATATCGCAAATTCTATATCATGACAACCACCTATTACAGATGTATCCAAGTAAATTCTTGATATTTTCATAGTGTTATTTGGTTTGTTTAACGTAAGATAGGTAAAATAACAAGCGCATCAACTGGGGACGCGGACGCCGACGCTGTACGATGATTTCAGAGTACTTTATTATTGGCTGATAAAAGGGTTATATTTAAAAATTGATTCTGGCGCCGGTTATGCACCGGGGCGTTACAAAGCGAAAGTCACCTTTTCTTCAGCAATACACGCTTAATCTATGGAGTAGTCTTTATGTTCGTCGAACTTTTTGAGTACAATGCGAAGTCTAATGAAGAATTGATTTTCTGTTTTCAAGATCAATCAACCAAGTTAATTGAGAAATCGTTATCGCTGCTGAATCACATCGTCAATGCCCATCAGATTTGGCTCGCCCGTATACTTGGTCATAGCCCAGTGGGTGTTTGGGATATTCGTAATCTTTCCGATGTTGAGGTTCTCGACAAGAAAAATCATCTGTTGACCTTTGAATTGCTGGATGCAGTGGAACTTAAAAAGCTTATTTTATATTCGAACTCAGCGGGCAGTGTCTACTCAAATACAATTGAGGACATCTTGTTCCACATTATAAACCATTCGACGTACCACCGTGGACAAATTGCGATGGAATTCAGAGGGGCCGGTATAGGTCCTCTGGTCACAGATTATATATTTTACAGACGCAGGGAGCAGGTATAGACATGGATATTGTAAAAGGACTGGAAACCACGGGCTCAGCTATTGTGGAGTTTTATAAGTTGAGTCAGAAAGACTTGAAAAGACATATGCTCCCGGAAAGTGGACCGTCAAGCAGATTCTGGTGCATATCAGTGATGCGGAGAGTGTGAGCTGTATCGTATCAGAAGGGTTTTGTGCGAACCGAATCAGGTAATATGGGGGTTTAACCAGGATAAATGGTGTCATCCTGTTTTTGGCAGGGTTTGAATCAGGTTGTTCCCTTCTAACTTTATTTTTCGAAAAGTACATTTTAAACCAGATTGATAATATATTTAAATTTAAGTCCTACCGTTTGGCAAATAGAATATTAGATTTTATCATGAGTTAATATGAACGATTTTCTTACGAATCTCCCATTTTTCAAGTTCATAAAACGAACTGCTTATTATGCATTCATTGAATTATTTAGCTCTTTTCCAGGATCGGTGGATTATTGGGAAAGAAGATATAATTTAGGGGGATCTTCAGGAGTTGGTTCTTATGGTGAATTAGCAGAATTAAAAGCTTCGATAATCAATCGTGTTATTCAAAGGGGAAACAGCAAATCTATTATTGAATATGGTTGTGGAGATGGTAATCAACTCACATTAATTAATTGTCCGTCTTACATCGGTTTTGATGTCAGTGAAAAAGCTATAACACATTGTAAAAATCTTTTCTCTGATGATGACACTAAAATATTTAAATTGATGAAAAACTATGATGGGGAAACAGCTGAGCTTACGCTTTCTCTGGATGTAATTTATCATCTTATTGAAGATGAGCTATACCATAGTTATATGGATCGTCTATTTAATTCGGCTTCACGCTTCGTAATTATTTATTCATCGAATACAGATAAGCAAAAAAGCTTTCAGATGAATCATGTAAAGCATCGAAGGTTTTCTGATTGGATTCAGAAATATCAACCAAATTGGAAAAAGAAAAGTTATATCCCAACTAATAACAAAACGTTTGCTGATTTTTATATCTACCAAAAACAATAAATAAACCATGTATAACCAGTGTTTCCTGCTGACCTGTTCAGGTTTTCTGGTCGACTTTAATGTTGATTGCCAGGCAGCAGAAACACCAGACCGTTATCAGGCATGAATGATATGTTGACGACGATTTAAATGAAAAAATACAAGAATCTGAGTGGGACCACTGGAGTGGTTGCCTATGAGACCGCCGACGATTCAATTACGGTTGAATTCGAAGGCGGAGGGATATATTTGTATACGTATCAAAGCGCTGGTCGGTCGAATGTAGAGCAAATGAAAGTACTTGCAGCTACCGGGAAGGGGCTGAGCACCTTCATTGCCAAATATGTTCGGGATTGCTATGCTACAAAACTCCGTTAAGCATTCAACCAGATACCAGCAACGAGCTTACCTTGAATAAGTTGGCTGCCAGGTAAGCAATGGGAAATTAAACATTTTATTGCCGCTCAAAAATAATAGCGGATTCCAATAGCCCCATTCCCTGCAAATTCTGTATCAGGCGTAAGATCTAAAATGGGTACCGCTTCAACAAATAAATCAAACGGGGCACTTGAGAATACATAATTTAATCCGAGGGGAACCCGAACACCGGCTTTGGCATCATCGGCAAAAATAATTCGTCCGCCGATGCCGTAATAAAATGCAAGCCTTCCGGTGTCAACATTGTTGAACCATGAATGCAACAAATAATCGGTATGTAAATGAATGGCTTCTTCTCTTCCGGAAAGTGACCATGCAGCTCCAATATCGAATGCTGAACGATCACCGTTCCAGGATTTAATGGAAATTCCTGTTGGCTCACCGAGCATTACCCCAATCCCAAAATTTTCACCGTTATCGCTGTTGGCTTGTGCTATTACCGACTCTGGCTTTAAACCAATTAACGCGCCAATAACGATGATTAAAAAAAGTAATCTCATATGTTTAATCATTAATTGCAAAAAGTTATATATAAGATGAAACCCAATTCATTTTTTAATCATTCAACCAATCTCACAAAAAATGGTTAGGAACCTCTTGTAGAGACATCTGTGGAACGAAAGGCCGGGCCGGCCCCACTGTTTAAATGCCTTGAGGCGTTCATGGATGAGCCAGTTGTTTGTAAATCGAAAGACGTTATTGACCTTTATTCACTGATTTTATCCGTATATTATGAATTACTATTTTTTTGTCTGGCTGTAAAACCAGGCCTTTTCCATTTAATACCCTATATGTCGTTCAAATCGCTAGACCTGATAGAACCTATCCTCAAATCACTAACAGAAGAAGGCTACACACAACCAACTCCCATTCAATCAAAAGCCATACCCATCGTCCTGAAAGGGACTGATCTTCTGGGCTCCGCTCAGACGGGTACCGGCAAGACGGCCGCATTTGCAATCCCCATCCTGCAGCTGTTGAGTGCAGAAAAGCCCCGTGGCTATAACAAGAGAATCAGGAGCCTCATTGTTACGCCTACCCGGGAACTGGCTATCCAGATCGATGAAAGTTTTCAGAACTATGGCCGGCATACGGGGCTAAGCAGTGCGGTAATCTTCGGCGGGGTGAGTCAAAAAAGCCAGGTTAAAAAGTTGGATCGTGGCGTTGATATTCTCATAGCCACACCCGGGCGTTTGCTTGATTTGATGAAGCAGGAGTATGTCTCTCTTGATGACATCCAGATCTTTGTTCTTGACGAGGCAGACCGCATGCTGGACATGGGGTTTATCAATGATGTCAAAAAACTTCTGTCCGCGCTTCCCCGCAAGCGTCAGACGCTATTCTTTTCCGCTACCATGCCTCCTGAAATTGCGAAGCTGTCAAAAGCTATCCTACATAAACCGGCAAGGGTGCAGGTAACGCCTGAATCGTCTACCGTGGATGCCATCAGGCAGGGCCTTTATTTCGTAGATAAAGGCAATAAGAAGAATTTGCTGGTGGATGTTTTACATGATGATGACATTAAGTCGGCCCTTATATTTACCCGCACCAAGCACGGAGCTGATAAGGTGGTCAAGCTGCTGAAAGGCCGCAATATTGAGGCCGAGGCTATTCACGGCAACAAATCTCAGGGTGCCCGGCAACGGGCCCTGGGCAACTTTAAGGATCAGGTAACGCGCGTGCTTGTGGCCACCGATATCGCGGCCCGCGGAATTGATGTGGATGAGTTGCAATATGTGATTAATTATGAGATCCCGAATATCCCCGAGACTTATGTGCACCGCATAGGCAGGACCGGCAGGGCAGGGTCAAATGGTACAGCATTATCCTTTTGCGATGCTCAGGAAAAGGCATATCTGCGTGATATCGAAAAACTGATCGGCAAAAGGATTCCGGTTATTGACGGACATGATTTCCCTTTGATCGACCACAATCCGCCTGAACCGGAAAAGCAGCAGCAACGCCAACCACGAAAGGATCGTAGCAATGGCAACGGTAATGGCAGGAGGGGCCTGAAGCCGAAGTCCAATAATAAGAACAAGAAAAGGTCCGGGAAGTCGAGAGAAGCAAGGCGTTAGCGGTGTATACACGACCAGCAAGCCAGGACCATACAAATAAACAAGGACAGATGAGGTTAGTTTAATCACAGAGATTAATCATACGAGGATTCTAAAAAATTAAACTACTGCAGGCTTTGCATATCACTTAAATGCAAAGTTCCGTAACTTAGAAAAATTGCAACTTAAACTATTTACTGAATTATGTTAGAAGCCAACCCATTTGAGCGAATTAGCAGAGACGGCTTAACCTACGACGATGTATTTCTTGTTCCTGCTCACTCACAAGTTCTTCCACGTGATGTAGATACTTCCGTTCAGCTAACATCTAGCCTGAAGCTGAACCTTCCCATCATGAGCGCGGCTATGGATACCGTTTCCGAATACCGGCTTGCTATTGCGTTAGCCCGTGAAGGCGGTATTGCTATTTTGCATAAAAATATGACGATATCTGATCAGGCAGAACATGTTCGTCTGGTGAAAAGAAGCGAGAGTGGAATGATCGTTGATCCGGTAACCCTGAATAAAGAAGCTACGGTAAAAGATGCCCGCCGGCTTATGAACAAGCATAAAATAGGCGGTATACCTATTGTGGATGAAAAGCAGAAGTTGATCGGCATCGTAACGAACCGGGACCTTCGCTTTGAATCCCGGCCTGAAAAAACCTTGGGCAGCATTATGACCCATGAGCATTTGATAACGGCGAAGATTGGTACCACGCTTAAGGAAGCCGAGAGCAAACTTCAGGAGTATAAAGTTGAAAAACTACCTATCGTTGATGGAAAGGGGGCTTTAATAGGTCTTATCACTTTCAAGGATATTGAAAAGAAGAAAAACTTCCCTAATGCCAGCAAGGATTCTATTGGGCGGCTATGTGTAGGCGCTGCTGTGGGTATTGCTCCCGATACTATGGACCGGGTAGCTGCACTTGTAGAAGCGGGAGTTGATATTGTTGCTGTGGATACGGCTCATGGACACTCAGAGGGTGTAATTAAAATGGTTTCTTCCATTAAAGCTCAATTCCCTAAACTCGATTTGATTGCCGGCAATATAGCTACAGCAAGCGCAGCAAAAGCACTGTATGAGGCCGGTGCAAATGTAATCAAAGTAGGGGTAGGGCCCGGTTCCATTTGTACAACACGTATAGTTACCGGGGTCGGCGTACCTCAGCTAAGCGCGGTGATGGAAGTCGCGGCTTTTGCTCACAACGTTGGCATCACCGTTATAGGCGATGGCGGGATCAAACATACCGGTGATATACCCAAGGCATTAGCCGGCGGTTCAGATGCTGTTATGATGGGATCCATGTTTGCCGGTGTAGATGAAAGTCCCGGAGAAACTATTATTTATGAGTCGAGGAAATTTAAATCTTATCGTGGCATGGGTAGTATAAGTGCGATGAAACAGGGTAGTAAAGATCGCTACTTTCAGGATGCTGAAGATGATTTGAATAAACTTGTACCCGAAGGAATTGAAGGACGAGTGCCATATAAGGGACATTTATCCGAAGTTGTTTACCAGATGGCAGGTGGATTAAGGGCTGCAATGGGCTATTGCGGGGCACCTGATATAAGTAGACTGCAACAAGCCCATTTTGTTAAGGTAACCTCTGCAAGCATGAGGGAAGGGCATCCCCACTCCGTACAGATTACCAAGGAATCGCCAAATTATTCGGGTGCTTGAGAGATTTTTCATTCTCAGGTTAATATTTTCTAATAAAATGGTTACATTTGTTGGATGATAGAACTGATTAAAAAGCTCTTTGAACGAAGAAATGAAAATACTACCCTGATTCTTCTGGATGAGGAAGGATCGGAAAATCCGAAATCTTTTTTACTAAAACCTTATTCCTTTTTTGTTTCAATGTCAGGAATTAACCTGGCTCTTCTCATTCTGATTTCTGTTTTTTTATATATAACCCCTATCGGCAACATGATCTTTAATAAAAACGACCAGGAAATTCGGCGATCTGTTGTTGAGATAAGCCAAAGGTTAATGTCTTTAGAGGACTCACTGAATGCTCGTGATCAGCAGTTAACTGACATGAAGTCTGTTCTGGCTGAAGGGATAGATACAGTATTCACCATTCAGCCAATAAATCAGGGGGATGATATTTACGAAAGCACATCTCGTGAAACAGCAATGGAAACAGTAGCAAGTTTTCAGACGCTTGATGCAAATCAGATAATTTATTCCAGAAACATAAAAATGGTTCCGGACTTCCCCGTTGATCCGCCACTTTTGGGTACTGTTTCCCATGCCTATGATTCCGAAAACAAACATTATGGTATTGATATCGCCGCGTCGGAAGACGCGTCAGCACAGGCTATAGCTGATGGAGTTGTTATTAATGCCGATTGGACAATGAACTATGGTTACGTTGTTCATGTACACCATGGAAACGGCTATATGAGCATTTATAAACACTTATCCAAAGTTTACAAGGAGAAGGGCGATATAATTTTCAAAGGTGATGTTTTAGGAACTGTTGGGGTATCTGGTGTTTTGACATCCGGACCCCATATTCATTTTGAATTGTGGAGGGATGGAATAGCCCTTGATCCTTTCACATATTTGACAAATTTAACAGAAGCTAATTAAAATGTTTAATAATAAAAGTTCACGAAGTAAAAACGTTATGAAATCAGATACTGGCAACGGACAACCATCTCTCAATATGATTAGTGAAGGCACTCAAATTAAAGGTGCTTTGGAAACTCAAAACGATATACGAGTATCAGGTACGATCGATGGAGAAATAAATTCCAAAGGGAAATGCATCATTTCCAAATCAGGGCTCGTTAAAGGAAATGTCAGCGCACCTGAAGCTGATATTGCCGGAACTATTGAGGGGGAAATAACCGTCGAGAATCGAATAATACTTCGTCAAACAGCCGTTATTAAAGGTGATATTCAAACTAAGGCCCTTCTTGTTGAAGAAGGTGCAAGCTTCGATGGAGTGTGCAAGATGAATTCGAGTTCGGCTGCAAAGAAAAGTAACAATAATGATAATAAAAAAGTTGACTCAGCTTTTTCTGTTAACACCTAAAGATAGATAGTGAAGGGTTTACATACCGTCTCCAAATATATCGGTCTAGGTTTTCAGATTGCGGGAACAATAATTGTACCCGTTTTAATAGGTATCTTTATTGATAAACAATTAGACACGACCCCATTTGGCGTCATTATAGGTTCTTTATTAGGTTTTGTAGGGTTATTCGCATTCATCTACAAACTGGCTATAGAACTTGAGAATGAAAATGATAAATCAAGAAGAAAACCTAACCGTTAGATTCACCCTGCTAATCTTGCTGATGGATGCCGCTATTTTGGCTGTTGCCGGTTATCCGTTATACGTGCATTACGGACAGGAAATTCTGATTAGTTTTATAACGGGCTTTATTATAACCTCGGTCGGTTTTATTACAGCACTATACCTGATTGAATCGAAATACGATGAAGCATTTAATACCTTTATGGTACTTGTTATGGGTGGAATGCTCGGCAAGTTGTTTTTTTTTAGCGGTGCCATTTTATTTGTATTTATTTTTTCATTTTTAAATCCAATTGGTTTTACTATTGCCGTGTTAATTTCTTATATTTATAAATCTGTGACGGAAATTATTTTTATTAACAAGATTTCAAGCAAATCGCGTCTTCCCCGGTAAATGGCTCAATTATTTAGGATCACTTTTTTAATTATACTGTTCACAGTGATAACATCACAAGCTCTGTTATCTGCAGAACAAAATAATGATAATACCGTAGATGTTGTCGGTAAAGTACTCGATCATTATTACATAGATTTTAGTCCGCTAGGCAGGGTGGAGTTGCCACGCTTTTTCTACGATGAAGAAGGTTTCCATTTCTTCGGCTCAACTACGGCAGCCATTAATAGCGATACCTTCACCGATGAAGCTTATCTGGAGGAAGATGTTCTTGCCGATGCGGAAATTCAGCCTGCAACTTATCATGTTGTCCGGGCAGATCAGCAACCTATTCTATTCGATTTTTCTATCACATCCCACCTTGTGTTTTTTTGGTTCAGTGCACTTTTGACCATGGCTATTTTCCTTCCACTTACCCGAAGGTATAAATCCGGGGAGGGCAGAGAAACAGAGCCAAAAGGTGCTTTCCAAAATTTGTTTGAAACCTTTGTGGTTTTTATTCGTGACGATATAGCTAAACCCAATATCGGTCCTGATTATATAAGGTTTACCCCATATCTGTTAACCGTATTCTTTTTAATCCTTTTCATGAACCTATTTGGACTGATGCCCTGGGGGGTCTCATCAACAGCCGATATCACCGTGACGGCTGTTCTTGCCCTAATGACCTTCCTGATTACACAGTTTTCAGCATCCAAAGAATACTGGAAACATATCTTTTGGTTCCCTGGTGTTCCTTTCTATATTCGTATAATCCTTTTCCCGGTTGAATTTATAGGAATATTTACCAAACCTTTCTCTCTGGCCATTCGACTTTTTGCAAATATGGCCTCCGGTAAAATTCTTATTTTCTCTATTCTAGGGATTATATTTGTGTTTAATAACCTATTCGGTTCAACCGTAGCTTTTGCAACGTCCCCGATTTGGATATTAATGACATTGTTCGTCTACTTGATTAAAGCATTTATTGCCTTTATCCAGGCTTATGTATTCACTATCTTATCAGCGCTCTTCATTGGAATGGCCATGGTTGAACATGAAGAAATTCATGAGCCTGAAAAACTATAACACAGAACTTCTATTAAACCCATACAAATCAAAAAAATAATACAGGAGAAAAAATGGAATTAGCATATTTAGCAGCTGGACTTGGTGCAGGACTCGTATCCATCGGAGCCGGAATTGGTATCGGTATGATCGGTAAAGGTGCCATGGAAGGGACAGCTCGTCAACCTGAAGCTTCAAATGATATCAGAACATCCATGTTGATTTCTGCAGCTTTTATTGAAGGTGTAGCCCTTTTCGGCCAGGTTGTTTGTATCATCCTTGCTTTTAGCTAAACTTTAACACAAATAACACCATGAGCTTTATATTAGCACAAGGTTTGCTCGATGTCAACTTCGGGCTTTTTTTCTGGGTATTAATTACCTTTTTGTTGTTCTTATTCATTCTTGGAAAGTTCGCCTGGAAACCCATTCTCGGTGCACTCGATGTGAGGGAAATGAATATCAAGGATTCTCTGGAGGCTGCAAAAAAAGCGATGGCTGATGCTGAAAATATTTCACGGCAAAATGAGAATGCTGTGCGTGAAGTTGAAGTCATGGCCCAAAAAATACGAAAAGAAGCACAGGAAAAAGCTGATTCTTTGCGTGATGAACGATTGGATCAGGCCAAGCGGGAAGCTGCAAAATTACTTGAGCAAGCCCGGAATACCATTGAGCAAGAAAAAAGAAAAGCTCTCGTAGAATTGCGTACTGAAGTAGCTGATTTGGCTATCAAAGCAACGTCTTTAATTTTGGACGCTGAAGTTGATGCTTCCAAAAACAAGAAACTTGTTGATAAGGTAATTAAGGATATCTCTCAAACATCGAAAAACGAGGTGTTGCAAGATGTCAACTAAAGCAGCCCGTCGCTATTCATCGGCATTATTAACATTAGCCGGGGAGCAAAAAAAAACAGGTACAATTCTGAAGGATATTGAGTTTATCAATAAAACAATTCAGGATTCAAGAGAACTCTCCCTGTTTTTGAAAAATAAGATTGTTAACCAGGATAAAAAACAGGCCGTTTTAACCGAGCTTTTCAAAAAAAAAGTTAGTGACCTAACTTGGGAGTTTGTGGCTTTTCTGGTTTCAAAAAACCGGGAAGAGTTGTTATTTGATGCTACTAAATCTTTATTAGCTGATTATAATGAAGCAGCCGGAATTGTAGATGTTCACGTTTATTACACTGATGACATGAAACCAGGCCAGGTTGAGGAATTACAGTCAATACTGGAGAAAAAAACAGGAAAGACAATTAATCTTATTTTAAAGAGAGATGTGTCCCTGAAGGGCGGCCTGACCGTTAAAATTGAAGATACCGTAATAGACGGATCCATTAAAAACAAGCTTAAAAAACTGGAATCTCTCTTTATGGGATCCGCTGTTTAAACCACAGAAATATTATTTACAGGATGTATTATGAGTCAAGTTCGACCTGAAGAAGTTTCGGCAATACTTCGCAAACAACTGGCCGGTTTTGATAACAATTCTGACGTTTATGATGTCGGAACGGTTCTGGAAGTGGGTGATGGAATTGCCCGTGTTTATGGATTATCAAAAATTCAGGCAGGTGAACTGGTTGAATTACCAGATTCTATAGATGCAAGCGGAGAGCCCGTCCGCGGAATGGTACTTAACCTTGAAGAAGATAATGTCGGTATTGTGCTTTTCGGATCAGTTGAAGCTGTTTCTGAAGGTCACACGGTTAGACGTACCAAAGATATCGCTTCGTTACCGGTAGGTGAGGGTGTTTTGGGGCGTGTTATTGATCCCCTGGGCCGTCCGCTTGACGGAAAAGGCCCGATTGCAGGAAAGACCTATAAATCACCTCTTGAGCGAAAAGCTCCTGGTGTTATTTACAGGGAGCCGGTAACCGAACCGCTTCAAACAGGACTAAAGGCCATTGATGCTTTGATTCCCATTGGCCGGGGCCAGCGTGAATTGCTTATTGGTGATCGTCAGACAGGTAAAACATCGATTGCTGTTGATACTATTCTCAATCAGAAAGAAACACATAATACTGACAAACCAGTTTTCTGTATTTATGTAGCCATCGGGCAAAAAGGATCAACTATTGCCCAGGTAAATCAGATACTTGAAGAAAAAGGAGCTAAAGAGTACACAACGATCGTTTCTGCTCCGGCTTCCTCGGCTGCTCCTTTTCGTTTTATTGCACCCTATGCCGGAACGGCCATTGGTGAATATTTCCGGGATACAGGACGTCATGCATTAATTATTTTTGATGATCTGTCTAAGCAAGCTGTTTCTTATCGTGAGGTTTCTTTGCTTCTTCGTCGTCCTCCGGGTCGTGAAGCTTATCCTGGTGATGTGTTTTATCTACACAGTCGCCTTCTTGAACGTGCTGCAAAAATCAATAAAAATGATTCCATTGCCAAGAACATGAATGATGTACCGGAATCTATCAGGCCGCTGGTTAAAGGTGGCGGATCTTTAACGGCGATTCCGATCATTGAAACACAGGCCGGCGACGTATCTGCTTACATCCCGACCAATGTTATATCCATTACAGATGGACAGATTTTTCTTCAGACCCACCTCTTTAATGCCGGTGTAAGGCCTGCTATTGATGTTGGTATCTCCGTGTCAAGGGTAGGTGGGAATGCACAGGTGAAATCGATGAAAAAGTTGTCAGGTACAATGAAACTTGACCTTGCACAATATCGTGAACTTGAAGCTTTTGCGAAATTTGGTTCAGATTTGGACCTTTCAACTCAGCAGCAACTTAGTCGTGGTGCGAGATCTGTTGAACTGCTTAAGCAGGGCTTGTATGCTCCTTTATCCGTTGATAAGCAAATTGCTATCCTACTGGTTAACAGTGCTGGTATTCTTGATAAAATCCCGGTTGACAAGATTTCAGAATTCGAAAGTCGGTATCTGGAGACCATTGGACTGAAGTACGAGAAAGAACTGGCTGACCTTGCTGATAAAGGAGTCGTCAGTCCTGAATTCCAGGAAAAACTGCTTAAAGAAGCAGGAACTGTATCTAACATCATTGCACCCCCAGCCGAAAAGTAATGGCGAATTTAAGAGATATACGCGACCGAATTGGTTCGGTTAAAAATACCCAACAGATCACCCGGGCCATGAAAATGGTCGCTGCGGCCCGTTTGCGCAAAGCTCAACAGAATCTTTTGGCGGCAAGGCCGTACTCAATTAAGCTTAAGGAGATTATAACCCGGCTAATGAGAAATACGGACACTCAGGAGGAGTTGTTGAAACCCAGGCCAAACACTGAACAGGTTTTGTTTATCATAATCGGTTCTGACAAGGGGCTTTGTGGTGGGTTTAATGCTAATTTATTCCGTGCGGTTGAAAACAGGATCAAGGCTGATTTCCAGGATAAAATTGATAACAATCAGTTTTCCATGATTTGTATTGGTAAGAAGGCCAATGATCATTTTAGAAAACGTGGTTATAAACTTTACGGGGATTACAGCGGGTTCTTTGAAAATTACAATTATGATGACACCGCTGCCATAATGGATGATGTAGTGGATCGATATAAAACGAAAGAATTTGATGCGGTTTATCTCTGCTTTAATGAATTTATGTCAGCTATAAGCCAAAATCGTATTATTGAGCCATTGTTACCAATGGTAGAAGAGTTCAAAGATGAAATCACGAAAGAAAGTCCGGCAACAGAAAAAACCGACATTGATTACATTTATGAACCTGATCCTGATAAAATTGTAAAAGAACTTATTCCTCTTCACCTTAATATTCAGTTATGGCGTTCCATTCTGGAATCTCACGGATCTGAACAAGGTGCGAGAATGGCAGCTATGGATAACGCCACCGAGAATGCCGCGGAGATTATTAATGACTTACAGTTGAAGTACAATCAAGCCAGACAAGCAGCGATTACCACAGAGATATCAGAAATAGTTTCTGGAGCCGAGGCTCTTTCAGACTAATTGTGTTATTCGTTGGTTAATGACCTGCTATTTTGGGTATATTTTCGTATGTTTACGCGATCGGAGAGATGGCAGAGCGGTCGAATGCGGCGGTCTTGAAAACCGTTGAACAGCAATGTTCCGGGGGTTCGAATCCCTCTCTCTCCGCTTATAAAGGGTTTGTATGATCAAACATCGTACAAACCCTTTTTCCTTTTCGAGTAGCTTTAAATGATCCCTGGGCTGTTTGGCTTAAATATCATTCTTTCCGGAACGCCTTCAGAGGTGGATATATCTTTAGGGGGGGGATTTGCGTTATTGATGTGAAGGAATTAACTATTTCAGATACGCTGATTACTACCCGGAGCTTTTATTCATTAGGATTTGATGGTTCTACAGACCCCCAAACTGCATGCCGGCGATGCAAAAAACTATGCTCAGGCTGGTGTTGCATTGCTCTATAATATCAATGGGTCAGTTCTTGACGATTTCTTACAGGAATTACTCCAGGTTACTTTTATTTCAATAAATGATCTGCCATCCATTTTTCCCACAGGTTATCAACAAGTAGCCCAAACAAAGGTCTTTTTTGATAAGTTAAATAATATCACCCAGCTCTGTTAGTAAGTTGTGGAAAAGTTTAGTTGTAAATGATTTCGATTAATATAATTTTAACCCTACAAAATGTATACATGAGCATTAATACCATGAAATAACGAATAACAAACCAGTTCAAGAAAACAGACGTTTCGATAATAGATCAATAATTTACACACGGAGAGCAACACATGAAGTTCAAGCCACATTTTACCAAAGCCAAAGCGAAATCACCTTTTGAATCCATTACTTTTGAGGCTAGGAAATCGGAGATCAAAAACCCCGACGGGTCTACTGTTTTTCTTATGGAAAATGTGATGGTCCCGGCATCCTGGTCTCAGGTGGCAACAGATATCATTGCTCAGAAGTATTTCAGAAAAGCCGGTATTCCTGTAGCCCTTAAGAAGGTAAAGGAAAAAGATGTGCCCGAATGGCTGCAACGTTCAAAAGCCGACGAAAATACGCTCCAAAGTATGGCTGAAGATGAACGGTACATTCATGAAACCGACAGCCGAGAGGTTTTTAGCCGATTGGCAGGATGCTGGACCTATTGGGGCTGGAAGCATAAATACTTCAACAAGGAAGAAGATGCCCGGGTGTTTTATAATGAACTATGTTACATGCTGGCCAGCCAAATGGCCGCCCCCAATAGTCCGCAGTGGTTTAATACCGGCCTTTTTTGGGCTTATGGAATTAACGGACCCGCTCAAGGCCATTATTACGTAGAAGCCGAAACGGGAAAACTCAAAAAGTCTGAAGATGCCTATACACACCCTCAGCCTCATGCCTGTTTCATTCAAAGTGTTAATGATGACCTGGTTAATGAAGGTGGAATTATGGACTTATGGGTTCGTGAAGCCAGGCTTTTCAAGTATGGTTCCGGAACAGGAACCAATTTCTCTGACATTAGAGGAGCTAACGAACCTCTTAGCGGCGGTGGGAAGTCATCCGGGTTAATGAGCTTTCTTAAAATTGGTGACCGGGCTGCCGGTGCTATTAAGTCGGGCGGTACAACTCGCCGGGCAGCTAAAATGGTGACGCTGGATTTGGATCACCCGGATATAGAAGAATATATCAACTGGAAAGTTCAGGAAGAGCAAAAGGTAGCTGCTATTGTCTCCGGCTCCAAAACTTGTGAAAAGTACCTTAGCAAAATTATGCAGCTTTGCCACAAGCCGGTAGAGATTGAAGGCCATCTGTATAACGGGAAGGTAAGCCGTGATCCTAAAAAACATAAAGAATTAAGACAAACCATACGTGAAGCAAGAAAAGCGATGGTCCCATTAAATTACATTGAACGGGTCATTCAACTTGCTACTCAGGGATACACAGATATTAAATTTGATTCTTATGATAACGATTGGAATTCTGAAGCTTATGTAACGGTAAGTGGACAAAACTCAAATAATTCTATTCGTATTCCAAACAGCTTCATGGAAGCTATGATTAATAATGACGATTGGCATCTGTATGGACGGACAGAAAAACGCGTTGCCCGTGAAGAAAACAGAAAGCCCAAGCCCATACAAACACTAAAAGCTGGTGATCTGTGGAATGATATTTCCTACGCTGCCTGGTCATGCGCTGATCCGGGAACACAATACCATGATACCATTAACGAATGGCATACCTGTCCGGAAGATGGCGAGATCAAGGCGAGTAACCCCTGTTCCGAATACATGTTCCTGGATAACACGGCTTGCAATCTGGCATCACTGAACCTGATCAAATTTTATGATGAGGAATCAGGGCGATTTGATGTGGAAGCATATCGGGCTGCTTCACGTATGTGGACGGTCGTTTTGGAGATATCTGTCTTAATGGCCCAGTTTCCATCCAAAGAAATCGCCGAATTGTCTTACAAATTTAGAACGCTTGGATTGGGTTATGCCAATATAGGCACACTACTTATGATACAGGGTATTCCTTACGATAGTAAAGAAGCCGTTGCCATAACCGGTGCATTAACCTCTATTTTACACATGACATCTTATGCCACAAGCGCTGAGATGGCTGGCGAGCTTGGGCCATTTCCCGGATACGAAAAAAACAGCGAGCACATGCTGCGCGTGCTTCGCAATCATAAAAGGGCCGCTTATAATTCTCCTGAGAGTGAATATGAAGGATTGACAATCAAGCCAACGGGCATCAACGAAGATGTTTGCCCTCATTATCTTCTCAAAGCTGCTCGGGAAGATTCAGACCGTGCCGTTAACCTGGGTGAGAAGTATGGCTACCGCAATGCCCAGGTTACCGTAATTGCACCCACCGGGACCATCGGCCTGGTTATGGATTGCGATACCACGGGTATCGAACCAGATTTTGCTTTAGTAAAATTCAAGAAACTAGCCGGTGGTGGATATTTTAAAATCATCAATCAAAGTGTGCCGGCCGCACTAAAAAGGTTAGGATATAAAAAGAACGAAATCAAATCTATTATCAATTACGCTAAGGGGTATGGTACATTAAAAGGTTGTCCTACCGTTACACATGCGCGTTTGAAAGATGCCGGCTTCACTGACGATAAAATCGAAGCCATTGAAAATGCTCTGCCCAGTTCATTTGATATTAAATTTGCTTTCAATCAATGGACTCTGGGTGAGGATTTTTGCAAGGATGTTCTTGGAATTTCCGATGCACAACTAGTCGACATGAATTTCGATATGCTGAAGTATCTGGAGTTTTCCCAACGCGAAATAGAAGAAGCCAACGATTACGTTTGTGGCACTATGACTGTTGAAGGCGCACCTTTCCTGAAAGAGGAGCACCTGCCTGTTTTCGATTGTGCCAACAGATGTGGTCGAAAAGGTACTCGTTTCATTTCAAGTGAAGGGCATATTATGATGATGTCCGCTGCACAGCCATTTATCTCGGGAGCGATCTCCAAGACTATTAACTTACCCAATGAAGCTACTGTGGAGGATTTTAAAGATTCTTACATGCTTTCCTGGGAAAAAATGCTTAAGGCTAACGCCCTTTATCGTGACGGCTCTAAATTGAGTCAGCCACTGAACTCTATGGCAGATATCATTGATGACGTGGATGAAGAGGATGAACAGCCCGCTGAACCTGAAACGGTTAGTGCACAAAATGAAGTTGTGAAGACTGCTGAGCGTATTATCCATAAATATGTAGCCGAAAGGCGAAGGTTGCCCCACCGCCGTACCGGATACACCCAGAAAGCCAAAATTGGCGGACAATCCGTTTACCTGAGAACCGGGGAATACGAGAACGGCCAGATTGGTGAGATATTCATTGATATGCACCGTGAAGGCGCGGCTTTCCGTAGCCTGATGAATTGCTTCGCTATTTCTATTTCACTCGGGCTACAACATGGGGTACCGCTTGAAGAGTTTGTTGATGCTTTTGTTTTCACCAAATTCGAACCCAGCGGTACAGTGGGTGGTAATCCTCATATCAAAATGAGTACGTCAGTGATAGATTACATCTTCCGTGAACTTGCGGTTTCTTATCTGGGGAGAGAGGACCTGGCCCATGTTGAAATTAGCGAGTTCAACAGACGTTTACTTAAACCAGAAGGTGACGATGGGGGGGATTCTCCTGCTCCACAAAATAAAACAACCAGCAAGGCTCCCACTGAGAAACCTGTAGATGAACCTGTTAAAGAACCTCAAACATCTCAGGGTAAAGAAAGTAGTTTCAATGCTAAGTATAAACGCGCCAAGCAAATGGGCTTCACCGGAGATGCCTGTCAGGAATGTGGAAGCATGACAATGGTGAGAAACGGCACCTGCTTAAAATGCAATACTTGTGGTGCTACGAGCGGATGTTCCTAAAATTATCATTAATACCCTCAGCTTAACCCCGCTGGAAAGTCCTAATCTTTCCAGCGGGGATATAGCTTAAATAGGAAGTAACATAATCACCCTTTTGCAAAAACCTGTTCCTTAAGAACCTCCTCCACAGCTTTTGCTACATGTTTTGGATAATCAATGGGAACAAAATGTTTTCCCCCTTCGATCCTGTCAATAGGCGCATTTAAATCACGCGCCAAGCGGTTTCCGTAGTCTATAGTCTGAAAATGGTCAGAAGCACCCCAAACTACTCTTGAGGGTACTTTTATGTCTGGCAACATGTGTGATATAGCCATAGTATCTTTTACATCCAGATATCTTAACTGGCGGATTATGGCTTCTGCGGCATTGATATGTTCATAATGCCTCCAAAAATAGTTCATAGACTCTTCAGCTCGTTCGTTATCAACATGGCCTTCTTGAAGGAAAGTTTTCATGGCAAGCCGTACCGCGGTATTGGGAAAGCGTTCAGCAACGGGGCCTAATGCCCTCAACGCTTTTACCCGGGGAATTGGCCAGGAATCATAACAAATAGAATTAACCAGTACAAGGCCCTGAACAATATTAGGCCTGAGCGTAGCAATAATCTGGGCTACACCGCCACCAAGATCATGGCCGACCAGAGTAACTTTTTGATAATCCATAGCATCCAACCAGGATGCAAGATAAGCTGCTTGATGGCCGACCGAAATATCACGATGCCGTCCTTCCTCAATGGAAGAACCATATCCTATCATTTCCCAGGCTATTCGTTTTTTGTTGGTAAGCTCCGGTACAACATAACGCCAAAGGTCAGGCGAGGTGGGCAATCCATGGATAAACACAACAGGTTCCCCATTACCTTTCTCAAGCCACCTCATATTGACCCCATTTACTTTAACACTTTTCTCGTTCATGATATCATGGTTTTTTAATATTTGCCAATATTACCAGAACAAACCCGAACGGCAATAAGTTTAGCCTAAGCACAGCCAGAAAAACAAAAAATCTTTTGAAGAAATGATTTTAGCAGTTAATCTATTACAGCGCAATAGGCAAGTAAGTATTTATAAAAGTGATTAAGAACTTTTATGTTAACGCTATGAAAGCCGAAACTTATATTTAAAGGGCCATCCAGATTCCTTAATTTTACTGCCAGCCTTTATTGCTTATCCCAAGGCAATTGATCAAGGCTTACATTTCCGCCAGATATAATAATGCCAATCCTTTTATTACGGATGTCCATGCTTCCGGACATGAGTGCTGCAACCGGAACGGCCGAGGAAGGCTCTATAATAATCTTCATTCGCTCCCAAACGTAGCGCATAGCATCTATGATGGACTTTTCACTTACGGTCACAATATCAAAAACATGATCAGATATAGCGGCAAAGGTCAGCTCCCCAAGTGAGGTCTTAAGGCCATCCGCAATAGTTGCAGGATTATCCACCGGAATGATCATACCTTCCTTAAATGATAAATAAGCGTCGTTTGCCATTTCAGGTTCGGTGCCTATTACCTTAGCTTTGGGATTAATTCCTTTTGCGGCAATAGCTGTGCCCCCCAGTAACCCACCTCCTCCAACCGGGGTGAGTATCATATCCAACTCTGGGTAATCTGATAATAGCTCTAACGAGGCGGTTCCCTGTCCGGCAATGATGCGATTATCATTAAATGGTGGCACAAACACCGCCCCAGTCTCCTGCTGGATTTCGAAACATACGGCCTCCCTGGCTTCCTGGGTCGGTTCACAGAACCTGATATCGCCGCCATAACCGGCTACCGCATTTATTTTCACCGATGATGCATTTTCAGGCATTACGATTATTGCATTGATCTTTCGGGAAAGGGCTGCAAAAGCCAAAGCCTGGGCATGATTGCCTGACGAGTGAGTGCAAACACCTTTGGCCGCATCTTCATCCGAAAGGGAATAGATGACATTGCATGCACCACGAATTTTAAAGGAACCGGTCTTTTGGAAATTTTCACACTTAAAAAATACCTCAGCCTTAAGGTCCTTGTTTAAGGTGCCGCTGGTATGGACAGGAGTATTACGGATGTATGGCCGAATCCGGTTATAGGCCTTTTTCACATCTGTCAGAGTCGGAGTTTTGCTTTTAACAGTATTCAATATGCAGTTATTTTAAGGTATTGTATTTAAAGAAAGATAGAAGAAAACGATCAACCATTCATTAAACATTTACCATCTTTGTAACATGCCCCTTACTTTATATGTGCGGTTACGATCAACGGATTAAATATGCAGGATTTCGTACAAATTTTCTTTATCCTTATTGTCATGGAAAAAGCCGAACTGGAGAAAGAAGTCAAAACCTGCTGAAACCAATTGCAAGACATTGTAAGCAAATTATAATAACGCATATGACAAAGAGAAATAAAAAGAAGTTGTCACCAGAACAACCTGAAAAACTACTTATAGCATTAAAAGCCCGTTTTGAGAAAAACATGAGCCGCCATAAAGATCTTGAATGGGCTAAGGTACAAGCAAAGCTGGAAGCTAATACTGAAAAATTGTGGTCGCTCAATGAAATGGAAAGAACTGGCGGTGAACCGGATGTTGTTGGTCATGATAAAAAGACGGGCGAATACATTTTTTATGATTGTTCAGCGGAAAGTCCTAAAGGCCGCAGAAGTGTTTGTTACGACCGTGA
>JBBDMV010000156.1:0-10909 GCA_040878115.1 Balneolales bacterium | reverse complement strand
TCCTTGTCTCTGGGATTTCCGCTACCAGAAACGCATTCTCCAGATCTTACTGGAAGTTTTTTTATCCACTTTCGAAAACTGATATGATTGGCACCCAAATCCCGGGCTGTCTGCATGACATTTTCCAATTGCCTGCTGTTTGAATTCCAGAGAGTAGGTTTTCCGTGATTTTGTTTTTGTCATTTGAACACCTGATATAGTTATTATACCCTCACAAAGTGATATGTACCAGTAAATTGCAGTCACATAGAAAATACTTTATCATGTTGATTTAAACATAATACTTTCAGTTATTTCCGGAACAGGATCTTTCTGTTCAAATTCTTTCAATTTGGAATAGAAGCCAGCACTATTTTTAATAATCGCAATTCTTGCCCCTCGGACAAATTCAGTCAAACCATATTGTCCCAACTCTTCCGTAAGCTTGTCAATTTCTTCACGGTGTCCCGAAGTCTCAAATACGATGTAATCCTTTCGGATAGCAACAACATTTGCCCCATATCCTCTAAGAAGTCTCTCTACATAGGCTTTTTCAACGATAACGTCTGCTGGAACCTTGTACAAGGCCTGTTCTTGCCAAACCAATTCATCATTAGTGTTGAAATACACTTTTAACACTTCCACCTGCTTTTCAATTTGTTTACAGATTTTCCTCACGAATTCTTCTGTTTCGGTTATCACAATTGTAAATCGATGGATGCCATCCACTTCAGAGGGAGAAGCATTTAAGCTTTCAATGTTAGTTTTACGTCTTGAAAGTATCCCTGCTATTCGCACAGTTATGCCAATAGAATCTTCTGTATATAGGGTAATTGTAAATTCTTGCTTTTCCATTTTATTTTAATCTTATTTCGGAAATACCAGAACCCTGTGCAACCATCGGAAACACATTATTCTCTTTTCCTACCATGATTTCTAATAGATAAGATTTTTCATGTCTAATCATGGTTTGTAATGCAACCCTTAAATCCTTGCGATCGGATACCTTGTTACCGTCGATATTATATTCGTTAGCAACCGCTACAAAATCGGGGCTTGTTATATTTACAGAAGAATATCGTTTGTCGAGGAATAACTGCTGCCATTGTCTAACCATTCCTAAAAAGCCGTTATTCAAAATTAAAACCTTCACTTTTGCACCAAATTGCATGATTGTTCCAAGTTCCTGTATAGTCATCTGTATACCGCCATCGCCAACAATGGCGATAACGTCCCGGTCAGGAGCACCATACCAAGCGCCAATAGCAGCAGGAAGGCCAAATCCCATGGTCCCCAATCCACCCGAAGTTACGTTTGATTTTGAGTGATTAAATTTGGCATACCGACACGCTATCATTTGGTGCTGTCCTACATCCGAAACAATAACGGCATTCCCACCTGTCAGCTCGTTCAATACATTTACAACCTCGCCCATAGTTATAGCATCAGAGTCAGGATAAAATTCTTTATTAATAACCTCTTTATGCTCCTCTTTCTCCAACTTTCGGAATTTCTTAAGCCAGTCGCTATGGTCACTTCTCTTAATCAAAGCAGTTAACATAAAAAGGGTTTCCTTGCAGTCTCCCCAAACAGGAACAGTAGTTTTGACGTTCTTATCAATTTCCGCCGGGTCTATATCCAAGTGAACTACTTTTGCTTGTTTTGCATATCTATCTAAGCGTCCAGTTACACGGTCGTCAAAACGCATCCCTATCGCTATTAACACATCACATTCGTTGGTTAATACATTCGGCGCATAATTTCCATGCATACCCAACATACCCATATGTAAAGGGTGTTGAGTTTCTAAAGCACTTAAGCCCATAACAGTACTTGCCGAAGGAAATCCTCCCTTTTCAATGAAAGTCACAAATTCCTCTTCTGCTTCACCTAAAATCACCCCTTGACCGAACAACACAAGTGGTTTCTTTGCAGAGTTAATCACGTGTGCTGCATCCTCAATATAGCTCTCTCGGACTATAGGTGCTGGTCTATAACTCCTTATATGTAAACATGGCTTGTGTCCTGTATAATCAAATAATTGAATTAACGCATTCTTAGTAATATCAATTAATACTGGTCCTGGTCTTCCGCTACGGGCAATGTAGAAAGCTTTAGCCAAAACTCTTGATATCTCGTTAGCTTCTGTAACTTGATAATTCCATTTAGTAATGGGAGTGGTAATTGGATTACTGTCAATCATTGCGTCTGCCACTCCAGTGATGAGGTTAGTTGCTCCCGGGCCACTGGTGGCAAAAGTTACACCCACTCGCCCTGATGTTCGAGCATATCCTTGGGCGGCATGAATTGCACCTTGCTCGTGACGCACCAAAATGTGTCGTAAATGATCTTTATAATCAAACAATGCATCATAGAGCGGCATTATAGCACCACCGGGATATCCGAATATGGTATCTACACCTTCATGAATCAAAGTTTCTAAGACAGCTTTCGAACCACTTATTTGCGTTAGGGTGTGCGTATTTACATTTTCTATTGGTTCTGTTGTTTCAAGACCCTTCATTTCGAAATTTACTTATTATCTATATTCAAAAGTTATAACATTTGCTTTCATAAATTCTTGAAGCAAAGATATGGACCTGTACGCCCGCCGGCGTTATTCGATCAGGAGTATTCTTTATCCGATCAGAATTTTCTTAGATCTGATGGACGAATTCCGAATTGTCTTTTGAAGGCATTAGAAAAACTCCCCACACTCTGGTAGCCACACATCAGGGCAATTTCACTTACGGTGTTCTGTGTTTCAAGAAGCAGGTTGTAGGCTGTGGAGAAATGCCTCTCTACCTGGTATTCAAATACCGTTTTATTCAGTTCTTTCTTGAAGAGATTTTTCAGTTGGAAGGTATTCAAGCCAACTTTCCTGGCCAATTCACTAATCGTAAAATAACGATGGGACTCGTTAATCAAAGATACAGCTTCAGTGATTTTTTGGGTATTGGTGCGCCCGGTGTTTATGAATCCTTTCCGGCAACGAACTATCGTTTCGAGTACTCCATACATTTGTTCGAGGATTGTTTTTTCCAAGAACAGGTCCGTAAGTTCATCGCCAAAGTACGATAAATCCCGGTTGATATTCAGGAGGGAAAAACTCTGTTTAGGTAACGGGATTTCGATGACCGGTTCACGGAACAGGCGGGGGGCGAGTATGCGTAGTTCCTCCACCATGGTGTGAGGAAGATGAAGATGGACGATATTAAAACGGGTATCAGCTTCCAGGTTTGAATGATAGGTGCCGGGTAGAGTATTATAGAATACAGCCTTTCCTTTTTTAAACGAATAGAGTTTTTTCCCTCCCAGATACGATTCCGAATAACCGTCGAAGCACAGCACCAGTTTGTAGAAAGAAGTAGGATAATCAACCTTCAAGCTGCAATGACTGGTCGTTTTAAACCTGTACGAGTAGATTCCCGCACCCGATTTTGTTTTCAGGGAAGACTCTATATAACCATTGTAGAGCTTGGTCTGATGTTCTTTTCGGACTGTTATTTTATCCGGGTATGAGGTATATATTTTCATGGGGGAGTATTTAATTATTAAATGGATTCAGTCAGTCGGATCAAAAGTATAACGCCCAACTTATTTAAGCGCAGCGAAGATTGATCCATTGCAATGCTCGTTAGGCCATTTTAGTCCCTTTCGGTAGCTCCTTGTCGACTGTTGAAAGCACTACTGAACCGTCAGGACGATGTAGCCCCGTAACCAAACATTCTGGCATGATTGGGCCAATTTGTTTTGGTATAAAGTTCACTACCGCCAACACCTGTTTACCTAACAATGATTCTTTTGTGTATAGATCAGTTATTGTGCACTAGATTTTTTAAAGCCAATTTGTGGACCAAAATCTACCTTCAATTTATAGGCTGGTCGGCGAGCTTCTGGCAAGTATTTACGTTTGATCAAACACACATTTCTGACGATCATTGTGTTAATAACTTCTATTCAGATCCATCATGTCGGGTATGGCCAATCCAGCGGTAGACTGAGGCGGCGTAGGCTTGGTATTCTGTACCGAACTTTTGGGAGAGATACTGCTCTTCGGGAACTATCAAAATATAATGACATGCCACAAGTGCCACGAGCAAAAATGCCAACACCCAAGGAAGATTAAATGATAGTGCAATCCCTGTCACAATACAAACGCCGCCAAGGTAGAGAGGATTCCGTGAGATAGAGAAGACCCCGGTTGTGACCAATTTATTTGTTGGGTGCCCTGGATCAGTTGGCTGTCCGTATTGCGAAAATTCGCGACGTGCAAGAAAAATTATAACTGTACCTGTAATAATAAAGGCAACACCACCAACGATGATGGCAGGGGCGAATAATCCGTAAGGGAGCGAGGGTGGCACAATGAATTGTAGTACGATGGCAGCAAGGAAAGGAATTCCAAAGATTATTTCGAAGGTCTGCCACGAACGCTTGTGGGCAGCATCAAGTCTTTCTTCTTGAAATTTACTGTTCATAACTTGTAAGTGCAGAATCTTCTGCAATGTAATTAAATTTCAAAATGTCTTTTAACTAACAAATTCTAAAACCGACAAACAGTGGCCTCAGCGTTGAAACCCTTGTTATGTAGTGCTTTGTATGACTATGACTTACACTATTTCTCGTTGAACCCCATTCAAAGATAACCACAAATAGTGTGATATATTTTAATGTCTTTAGGTTTAGCCTGCATTTGCCATAGCCATTGTTGGCGTGTCGTTGTTCTTTATTTGAAATTCATAGTGACTTTATATCTTTTGAAACTATTGATAAATCGTTGTTAAGTTGATGGCCACCACTTTCTAATTCCCGGTACGTTGCTCGATTAAGGTGTTTTTTATAATCGTTAAATTGAGAAAATGGTACTTCATCATCATCCTTGCAGTGATAGAAGAAAATTGGTGTTTGGTTGGGTAACTTGTCAGCAAAATCTATTTGAAGTTTTATGCCTTGTTTCCACTCTTCATTACCACTCCAAAAAGGTGGTGCGATAAGAAAAATTCCCCTCATCTTTTTGTGTCCAGAATTTTCAGAAAGACATTTTAATATCATTGAAGCGCCGAATGAATGTCCCACTAGAATAACGTCATCTTTGCAGTCAGCCATTTTATCTTCAATTTGCTGAGTCCAGCCAAAATCAGACGCAGATTCATCAAAATGTATTTCAGAATAGACTATATCATATTCTTTGCCCAAAGATTTTTGTAAGGAAGTTACTAATTTTATATCCGCTTCGTAACCTCCGTCTCCTCCTCCGTGAATAAATAATACTTGTTGCTTTATTTTCATTGCTCCCATTGTTATAGAACGTTTTTGTTTTATTTGGTCAATACAGCTTCTTGTAAATATTTTCGATCTGTCTCCTGTGCCTTTGTCCATGCTCTGTCATCATATGTATCCACTCGTAACGGGAAACGTGTCCTATGCCGGGAAATTCCAGTATGGTATTAAATTCTTCGAGTTTCCTGGTTTTGATGATTTCGATTTGTTGATCTTTTTGCTTGTGCAAAGTATCGAGCAATCTCTTAAGGTCGTGTGGCGGTGGTCCAGGAGCTATACTTTCATCTGTTTTTGCCTTGCTTTCCTTATTGCGAAAGATTTCTTGTATCGTATTTACTTCTTGGTCATAAGGGCGGTCTGCAGTCGATACGGGCCCTTCGGATAGCTGTGTTAAGATGTACAGCTGCGATTTAATGATATGCTCCACCACTTGACCGGCTGTCCAACTTCCCTCGAAAGGTACAGTGTTTAGCGTTTTACCCGAAAACCTGGAAAGCGTTCTATTTAAAATCTGATGAAACATTCCTATTTCATCAATAAGTTCTTCCTGCTTTAATGGTTGTATGTTCATTTCTGATGTATTGTTTTAGTTATTGTATGTATTTTTTTTGACTCTTTGCCTTGTTTACATGAAAAAAAGTCCATGAAGTGAGTAGTATTACGATGAATTTCTTTTTCATCGTATCGAGCGTTATAACTTTAAACGGATTGTTTTATCACAATGACTGTTAACCGATATAGCAAAGATAGGGGCAACTAATACGAGACTGATAGGACGATTATGAAGTTGAATGGGACTTAGAGGTAGTTCTTGCGGAACGCTTCTGGCGTAACACCCATTTCCTTCTTAAAGAATCGAATGAAGTAAGAAACATCCATGTAACCGAGCTGGAAGGCAATTTGGCTTACTTGGTTAGGAGTTCCCAAAAGGTATCGTTTTGATTCAAGCAGTATTTGATCCTTAATGAGTTCAGAAACTGTCTTTCCCAACAGATTTTTCGTAATCGAATTGAGTTGGAACGGTGAAAGATGAACCATATCTGCATAGGCAGCAGTTTGTTTCTTCGTACTTATATTGGCTTCTAAAAGATCTAAGAATTTTTGTAGTTTTTCCTGTTGATATTGATTCGCTTCCTGAGAAACGATTTGATCCTTTTGCTGATACCGGAGGAAATGGATCAGAAGGATCTCAAGGCTTGCTTTAATAGCATGTTCAAAACTAATCTGTTTAGACCTGTATTCTGAGAGAATAATTTGAAAAATGGAGGACAATGCGTTCACATCATTTTTATCAAGATTGTAGAAATTGCGACTGGTAGCCTTGCGCAGTAAGGTGTTCTCTTTACCTGTAGATAAAAACTCGAAATCTTTGTCGAACGCTAACCAATATCCTTTGCTGTCCGCCTTTAACTCGAGTTGGTGAATCTGCCCCGGTCGCATTATGGATATTGTGTTGTCTGTTATTTGGTGTGTAACAAAATCAATTTCATGAATGCCTGTACCCCTGGTCACCAGGAGGATAAAATAGAAGTCATGCCGGTGCAAGGCTTGATTCATATTCTTTCCCATAAGTATTTCGCTAATGCTAAATATCCGGAAGCTGTCAAGCTCATCAATCTTTGGTGGGAGAATAGACCTAATGGGGATGTTTTTCATACTTTCAATGTTAAAAAAACTGGCCAAATCAATTGAACCATCCGATGGATGTTCCATAAACTTGCTGTTTAAATTGATTTTTCTTGCTTAAATATTTGGTCTTGAAGATTCCATATTGTTTTACAATTCTGACTAACGTTAAGAAAAGTACAATTTACATATTAATTCAAGATGATTTCTATCCCCTCCATGCACTTAGATAATAGCTTAAGAAATTAATGGAGTTTCTTCATGTGAGAATGCACGCCAACGTTGCGTATAAAAACAGTGCGAGCTGGCAAGCCTAATTGTCCGCAGGACAAACTTATATTAAAAGTAGCCCAGCGAGTACTGAATAATAAAAGTAGAGTTGCTTCATAATGTCGAATATGACATATTAAAACCCTGTCTGAAAACGATAAATGTTTGGTATGGTTACATGGTGAGGTAAAAACGCCACCATTTTCTATGGAAGCCAGAATATAGGTGGTTTCTTGCTAAGGCGATTGCAGAAAGGTGATCTTTTGGATATGCCGATTTCCCGATCCATGCCGAGTATTGGAGCAAATTGCCATGAACTAAGGATAAATGATAAAAGCAAAACCTGGAGAATTGCCTACTTCATAGATAAAGACGCGATTGTAATTCTGGAAGTATTTGCGAAGAAAACACAGAAAACACCCACAGAAGTCATTGACAGAAGAGCGAAGATTACAGTTATACAAAAAATGAGGCCAATTATGGAACATCAAAAACGAAAACAACTCGAAGAAAAAGGCTTTCGGGTAGGTTCAGCCGCAGACTTTCTGGCACTGAGCCCGGAAGAGGAAACCTATATAGAAATCCGGCTTGAGATTAGCGAACTGATAAAATCGCAGCGCAGAAAACGAAGCTGGACCCAAGAGCAACTTGCCAGAGCCATTGGATCAAGCCAATCCCGTGTTGCCAAAATGGAAACCGGCGAACAAAGCACTTCGCTGGATTTGATGATTAAAACACTATTACGACTCGGCATTTCCAAAAACCAAATTGGCAATTTACTTACCGGAAACTTAAAACCTGATTTAGGACCAGCTTGATTAAAGGCAATGAGTGGCTATTTCGGAAGTCATTGTGCCACCCATTTCGGTGATATGATGCCACCTGTTTCGGACATATGGTGCCAGTTTTGAGCCGGTAATCACTGGTCCGTTTCGGAGGTCATTGTGCCACTTTCCATAATGATGCGTACCCTTGCCTAAAAAAATATGGCAGGGCAAAGAATCGACATTATGGATCTACGACAACTCATTCAGCTTAAACGAAAAGGGATGAGCAACCGTAAGGTTGCCCAGGCCCTCGGCGTCAGCCGCAACACGGTCAACACCTACATTAGGGTGTTTAACACCCACGAGCTTACCTATGAACGGCTCGAAGAGCTCGGCGAGGCACAACTGGCGGAGCTGTTTCACCAGGCCGACTACAAGGACCTGGAGCGTTACGAGCAATTGGCCCATTACTTCCCCACCTTCAAAAAAGAACTTCAAAAGACCGGATGCACTCTGCAAACCTTGTGGAGCAGCTATCTGGCTGGCCACCCCGATGGATACCGCTATACGCAGTTTGTGCATTACTTTAACCAATGGGCCGGGAAGACCCGGGCCAGCGGCATTCTGCTGCACACCGCCGGGGAAAAGCTGTTTATGGACTTTGCCGGCAAGACGCTCAGCTACGTGGACCGCCAAACCGGTGAGCTTCACCCGGCGCAGGTTTTTGTGGCCCTTTTGCCAGCCAGCCAGTATACCTATGTCCAGGCCTGTCAGACCCAACAGAGGGAAGACCTGGTGGATTGCATTAATGGATGTCTGCGGTGGATGGCAGGCGTCCCCAGGGCTATCGTAGGCGATAACATGAAGGCGGCCGTGACCAAAGGCCATAAATACGCCCCCATCATCAATAAAACGCTCAAAGACCTGGCCCTGCACTACGGCTGCGTGATCGATGCCACTCGCCCGTACCACCCCCAGGATAAAGCACTGGTCGAGGGTGCGGTCAAATTGGTCTACCAGCGCATTTACTATCCGCTGTCGAAGCAAACCTTTTCAGTCTGGCTGAGCTGAATCAGGCGGTCAGAGAGCTTTTGGGCCTGTTTAACGATTATCCCTTCCAGAACCGGCAGGCCACGCGCCGCCAGCGGTTCGCAGAACTCGATCAGCCGGTGTTGAACCCTTTGCCACCGGCCCCTTATCAGCTGCGCCATTACAAGCGGGCCAAGGTGCAGAAGATCAGCCACATCTTTCTCAGTGCCAACAAGAACTATTACAGCGTACCCCACCGCTACGTGGGCCGCCACGTGGAGGTGCAGTATACCAGCCATATGGTGGAGGTCTTTTATGACCATGAGCGTATAGCCCGACACCAGCGCAGCTACAAACCGGGCCACTATACCACAGTAGCCTCCCACATGCCCTCGACCCACCAGGCCTACAGTGACTGGAACCCCGACTTGTTTGCCAAAAGGGCCGGGGGGATTGGCCCGTATACCCAAAGCTACATTGGGCGGCTGATCGGCCAGTATGACTATCCGGAGATCGGTTACAAGCAGGCCCAGGGCATTTTGAGCTTCGCCAAACTATACTCTGAGGAAAGGCTCGAACGGGCCTGCCGGCGCGGATGCCGCCACCACAGGGCAGGGTATCGCACCATTGAGAACATTTTAAAAAACAACCTCGACCAAACCGAACAGGCCGAACTGCCTCTGGAAAACCGTATACCGGAACATTCCAATATCCGAGGCGGCGGCCATTACCAATAACATAAAACCAACATGATGAACACCAATAACACCGTAGACAAAATGCAGTCCATGCGCATGAAAACCATGGCGGACCTGTACCACCGCTCGCTCACCGAGAACCTGTACAGCGACCTTTCTACCGATGACTTTATGGCCATGCTCATCGACTCGGAGTGGGAGGAGCGCCAAAGGAGAAAGATAGCCAGTCTGATCAAACGGGCTGGCTTCAAGGTACAGGCTTCGGTCAGCGACATCGATTACCATCCCGACCGGGGCCTTGACAAAACGGCTGTGCAAAGGTTGGCTGGGCTGAATTTTATTAAGAAGGCCGAAAACATCATCCTGACCGGGGCCACCGGTGTGGGGAAAAGCTATCTGGCCCAGGCTATCGGAAACCTGGCTTGCCAGATGCTGTTCAAAACCCGTTATTTTATCACCGGTCGCTTCTTTGACGCCGCCAAACTGGCCCGCCTCGACGGGACCTATGTAAAGCTGATGGGGCAACTCGAAAAAACAGACCTGCTTATCCTCGATGATTTTGGCCTGCACAGCATGGACCAGGCCAACCGGCAAATCCTGCTGGACCTGATCGAGCAGCGCCATGGAAGCAGCTCGACAATCATCAGCTCTCAGATCCCCGTCAGCGAATGGCACGGGCTCATTGGCGAGGGCACTATTGCCGACGCCATACTAGACCGGGTGGTGTACTCCTCGCACCGGATCGACTTGAAAGGTGAATCCTTGCGCAAAAAACAACGCTTGACCTAATGAATTTTAAACCCTAAAATTACGCCATGGAAAGTGGCACCATATCACCGAAATGGGTGGCACCATATGACCGAAATAGCCACAATGAGCGGCCAAGTCCGTATTTAAACCCTTGTTATAGCCCGATTTACTCTTTTAAAATCTCCCAAAACCCTCGTGGAGAAATAATCCTGATCTGGATGATATTTTTTGAAAGAACCAATAGGTCTTTATCCCCGGTAACTAAAATATCAGCTTTTGCCTTTAAAGCTGACTCCAATACCCAACGGTCATCTTCATCTCTGACTTTTATTTCAGAAGGTTCTTCAGGAATTGGTTCTATATGGTGTTTGCGAAGAAATAAAAGTGTATTAGAAACTTTGTACTGTGGAACGTTAAGTTTTGTGATTAACACACGTTCCAATTCTTGTAACACAAATTCTCCTGTCATTAATTGATGATCAGCAAGAATTACTTCAAGAAGGTCCG
>JBBDMV010000155.1:0-11325 GCA_040878115.1 Balneolales bacterium | reverse complement strand
TTGAAGAAGAAAAGATCGTTAAAGTGATTCGAATGTGGACACATTATGATTGACACCGATCCAGTTAACGTAGAGACGGATTCGACTTTTCCCAAACCGATACGTACAAATAATACGATAATTATTACCACCCACATCAAAAACAACCCGATCGCTTCCATTACCTAAGATATCAGCCGTAGCAAAAGTATACTTAATATCATTAGGTGAATCCCAGTCTGCTTCATTAATCCTGTCATCCAGGTATCAAATGTATTTACAGGCAGAGATTGTTTGCTTGCAAAATCCATGACCGCTTTGGATTTTATAAGATGCGCTTTCATGTAGTAACGGAATAAAGATACAAGTTAGTTCGCTAAATGCGAACTAACTTGTTCGATAGTTTGAACTTATAATAATATTCCATCCATCTTTGATCTTTAACACAGCCTCAGATCGTTCCTTATCTTCATAAGCTATAATGTGATAATAGGTAAGGATTTTATCAGTTAGAAATTTAGCTTCTCGCCATTTCCATAGGTTGCCACAACATCCCGATAAGCATCGACGACTTTGTTTACCTTTTAACGGGCTCATAAATGCCATGGCTTTTAATTTCTTTTTCGACCAGGACAATCCCTCATAATTCTTTTGAACCTTTGTACCGCTTAATTTAGAAGAAAGTGACTTAAAGGGGAATGCTTTCTTTTCGTGAGAAGTATTAACTATGGTTAGGAAAGCCAGAAAACCGCCTTTAAAAGCATATTTAAGCGGTATTTGAGCACAAAAGAAGGGCAGGAAAAAAAGTGGGCCCGGAGGGACTTGAACCCCCGACCGATCGATTATGAGTCGAGCGCTCTAACCAACTGAGCTACGGGCCCCATTCAAAAAGATGAGAAGACTACAAATATAGAAGTTTTTTTCGTGAATATGAAACGAATATACGGGTGACTTCACATTTATGTCGGGGTAGTGGGTTAATCGCTTTTAACCTCTTGCCAACGTCATTCCGTTTAAAGATAGCCGGGGAACTCATCCGCTCCTGTTGAGTGACAACCAACAACCCAACCCCACTTTCATCTATTAATTACGTTCCTTACATTGAAAAGATTTCTCAATACGGATATTACACCCATATGCATTTATAATGCAAAAAGATTCGCGAATCAAACACATCCTCAGGCATTTATCTCACCTTTCAGAATCCGGGGATGAAAATGATATTGATGCCATCATTCCAGGGTTAAATACCCTCACCGAACAATTGCATATCCATTCGGGAAAGGATAAGAGAACCGATGAGAGGACAAATGCCTTCTTAGATGTACTGTCAAGGTACACTGTGATGGACTTTTCCGGGAAAGGCGATATCGGAGGCAAACGAGACGAAATAGATGCTATCGCAGCGGGATTTGATGCCATGACCGAAGCCATCAGGATCTCCTATGAAATTCTTAAAAAAGATAAAGCGCAGAACATAAATTTGACAGAAGATGTAGAGGATTATGCCATTCTTCTTCTAGACCCAAATGGGGTTATAACAAATTGGAATAAAGGGGCGAGGGAAATAAAAGGATATACGGCAAAGGAAGCCATAGGCAATAATTTCAAGATCTTTTATACCGCTGAAGATCAGGAGTCCGGCAAACCCCAAACAATGTTAGATAAGGCTATAAAATATGGTAAGGCCAAAGATGAAGGCTATCGCCAAAGAAAAGACGGTACCCTATTTTGGGGCAGTATTGTGATCACGACCTTACGTAACAAGGATAACGAAGTTATCGGGTTCACAAAAGTAACCCGTGATCTCTCAGAATTAAAGGGAAAGGAAGATCGTCTTCGTCTGCGGGCCTCCCAGCTGGAAGCAACCAATAAGGAACTGGAATCCTTTACCTATTCTGTAAGTCATGATCTGAGGGCCCCACTACGTGCCGTGCATGGCTATTCTCAAATGCTTATTGAAGATTACAATAATAAATTGGATGATGAAGGAAACAGGATCCTTAATGTCATCATGAGCAACGCGAAGATGATGGGTAAGCTTATTGATGATTTGCTGGCTTTTTCAAGGCTTGGGAGAACGGAGCTAAACAAAACAAACCTAAACCTGAACGAACTGGTTAACGGTGTGGTAACCAATTTAAATGAGCTTGAGAACCATAATGCCCATATAACCATTGACCCCTTGCCAAATATATATGCAGACCAAAATTTAATTACCCAGGTTTTTCTCAATCTCATTAGCAATGCTGTTAAATACAGTTCAAAGAAAGAAAACCCGAGGATCCGGATAGGGACTGTTAATACAGAAAAAGGACAAGCCTTTTTTGTTAGCGACAACGGTGCGGGCTTTGATATGGAATTTTACGACAAGTTGTTCGGCGTATTTCAGCGGCTTCATCATGATGATGAATTTGAAGGAACAGGTGTAGGACTCCCCATTGTCCGACAGGTTATTGTACGCCATGGAGGGGAGGTTTGGGCAGAAGGACAAACCAATGAAGGGGCAACATTTTATTTTACAATAGGATTAACCACAAATAATTAAGATGAACAAATCAAATGATATAGAAATTCTTCTTATTGAAGATAATAAGCATGACGCGGAACTCACCCTTCGTGCATTGAAAAAACATCAAATTACCAACAGACTTATACATTTAAAAGACGGGGCCGAAGCGCTTGATTTTATATTTGCCAAAGGAGCATACTCAGGCAGAGGGGTTATGGATAAACCTAAAGTTATTCTGCTTGATCTTAAAATGCCTAAAGTCGACGGCATAGAAGTTCTAAGAAGGATTAAAGAAGATGACCGTACCAAAACCATTCCTGTAGTGATACTCACTTCATCGAAAGAAGATCCTGATATCAATCGGTGTTACAAGCTTGGTGCAAACAGCTATATCGTAAAACCCGTTGATTTTGATGATTTTTTAAAGGCCGTTTCTGATTTAGGATTGTATTGGACCCTTTTGAACCAGCCTCCTAATTAATTTATAATGATTATGACGGAACAAAAAAAGCTTAACATACTCCACCTGGAAGATTCAGCCTATGACGCTGAATTTATTCATCGCTATCTCAAAAAAGCAGCGCTGGATTTCAATGTTAACGTGGTGGATACCAAAAAGGGTTATCAAAAGGCCCTAAAGAAACTAAAGCCTGATCTAATCATATCCGACCATTCCATGCCTAATTTTGATTCCGGTCAGGCCCTCGAGCTTTTTAATCTTGAAGATTTGCATATACCCTTTATCCTGGTTACGGGTGCGGTGTCGGAAGAATTTGCCGTCGAAAGCCTAAAAAAAGGCGCGGATGATTATATTCTAAAGTCAAATCTGGCCCGTCTGCCTAATGCCATAAAACGATCGTTGGAGGAAAAGAAAATAGAAAAGCAAAGGGATGAGCTTATTGTAAAGCTGAAAGCATCCCTGGCGGAGAAAGAAGTACTGCTGAATGAAATCCATCACCGGGTAAAAAATAATCTCGCCATTATAACGAGCCTGCTCAATTTACAAGCCGGATCAGCTAAAGATAAAAAGTTAAAAAGCTTGCTCAAGGAAAGTGAAAGCAGGGTGTTGTCTATGAGTATGATCCATGAGATGCTGTATCAGCAGGATGATTTTTCCAAAATTGCCTTTGGACCCTACATCTCTAAGCTATGGGACCACATATCCAACAATTACAAGACCCCCGGATTGCAGGTTGACTTTAAAGTTGAAGCTAAAAGTATCTTTCTGGAAATAGGCACAGCCGTTCCTTGTGCCCTGATTATTAATGAACTGTTAACGAACTCTTTTAAACACGCTTTCAAGGATAGGGAAAAAGGGGAAATATCCATTATTATTTCCAAGAATGAGAATCTACTGAACTTAGTTGTAAAGGATAATGGTATTGGTCTTCCAAAATACGTTGATCCTTCAACTCTTGGACTCTCATTAATTCATGGATTGGCACGTCAGCTTGACGGAACTGTGTCGGTAAGACGTAATAACGGGACTGAATTTACCATTTCAATAGCCCAATTCAATAGTCCAAGCCAAATTGACAAATCCGTAGATGGACTTTTTAACCAACCATCAAAACGGAATTAAGTTCTACTACACGCTACTCATCAACCGCCGCCGCCTCTTCCTCAGCTCTTATTGATAACACCGGCTTTTCGGCCTGGTGTATAACCCTTTCTGTGGTTGAGCCCATAAAAATCCTGGAAAACCCACTTTGCCCGTGGGTGTTGATGATTGTAAGGTCGGCATGATCAGCGGCGTAATCCGTAATGCTGTGATGGGCACCCACGCCACGTTGAACAACTATGGAAAAAGGTATTTTCTCTTCACCATCTTTATCCTTAACCAGTATATGCCCCGATCGCCCATTTCGATCGTACACCAACTCCCTGTCCCAGTCCGATCGGGACTGTAGGTAAGTGTCTACCCTGTTGATCAACTTCATCCTGACGGCATCTTCCACATCCTGCTCGGGGATCATGGGCTCGTTCTCGGCCGGTGATCCGAATAATTCAAGCACATGGAAAAGAATTATTTCTCCCTTCATCCCTGAAGCAAGCAAAATAGCCGGATGCAAAGCCTGAAGGGAATAATTAGAATAATCAGTGGGTACCAGTAATCGCTTGATCCTATCAGGTCGCACGTCACGATTCACGCTTAAAACAGGTTTGGATGAGTGGCGAACTACCTTTTCGGTTACATTGCCCATCATTGGGCTTTGGTGCATTCCCTTTTTACCCATGATGACTAGGTCATATGGATCACCCTCGGCTTCCTGAACAATTTCCTGGGAAGGTTTTCTACCCGTTTTGATAATGACCTCTCCCTGATGCTCTGTATCAAAATATTCAAGCAGATCTTTCTCAAGCCAGGCAACTATTTCTTCTTCAGGAGTCGGTGTAACCTGATCCAGAGATCTGGGATAACCCACATCTTTCATGCTTTGGCTAAAATATTCTAACGTCGGGACCACATGGATCAAATTGATTTTCCCTCCGCAGAGATCAGTCACGATATTAGCATATCGATAAGCGGCATGTGAACCTTCCGAAAAATCAGTCGGAATAAGTATTCGATTGAGGTCTTTCATGATGAATGGATTATTAAACGCTTTATGTTGTTTAACGACAAACAATCCCTCAAGGTATTTAGTTTACCTTGCCATGCGACCTAATACCCATACCAGGCCAAATCCTCCCAGCATGAATAGAAAGCCCATATAGAGGCTGGCCCTGCCTTCATAAAGCCGTTCATCCTGATTTGGATTCTGAAGGTCAGGGAAGAAAGGATCGCTACCGGCTAATTTCCTTTTGACGGTTTCCAGTTCAACCATCTGTTCATCAACCGGAGCGTCCGTATTGATGACGGAGCTGATACGCTGGTACTCCGTAAGGCGCTCATTCTCAGGGTCTTTCAACAGAGATTGCACGCGCTCATCAGTAACGTTTACCACTTCAGTTTCTACAATTTCTACAAATTCACGTTCCTGAAACGGCCAGATCACGTATAGTGATCCTATCATGAAGCCTACTAAAATACAAATGGTGCGAATATAGAATCGGTCAAGCAACCAGGATAATAACCTGGTAAAAGCGGCAACACCTGCTATCATCCCAAGCCCGAACGGCACCAGGACGGTCAAGGCTTCAAGGGTTTCGGCCGTGCCCAGCAGAGCAATGTTAGATAAAATATAATCATACTTCCGGAGGATCAGCAGCATGAACGAGCCGGAAATTCCCGGAAGCACCATGGCGGTAATGGCGATAGCTCCGGTAGCAAATACAAAAAGTGCGTTTTCAGGCGTGTCGGTAGGCACCAGATTAACCACCCAAAACCCGAATACTGTTCCGCCTAATAGAAACAAAGCCTCCTCCCATCCAAACTGTGGCAATGACTTGATCAACAAATAAACAGACCCGGCAATTAGTCCGAAAAACAACCCGTAAACCGGTTCCGGGTTGGTGTGGATGAGCACAGGCAACGGAACCACCCGGGTAAAGAACACCACAGCCGCAATGATCCCGGCAAACAGGCTGCCCAAAAAGAAGAAATGTACCTGCCGCAGAGCCTCGGCGATTTTAAAAGACAACAAAAGCCTGAAAAACTGAATATCCACACTTTTGATGGCATTGATCAGCCTGTAATAAATCCCCAGGATCAAGGCCATTGTCCCTCCGCTCACCCCCGGAACCACATCCGCAGAGCCCATGCAAAAGCCTTTAACGATAATGGAAGGGGCTTCTTTGAGTTCGGTTTCGTCTATAGAGTTGGCTGGTTGTACGCTTCGCTTTTGTGGGTTGTACGCTTCGCTTTTGTTGGTTTTCATTAATTTGTACGCTTCGCTGTAGTTATTTGTACGCTTCGCTGTTGTGGGTTGTATGTTTCGTTTCACCAAACGGGCGCTTACCGAAGCTTGGTTGACTATTCACCTACAACCAACAACCCATAACAGCAAAGCGTACAACCAACCCCTCACTTCCATCCCCTTTCACCGATTAAAGGTACAAACTTAAAGTTAGAAAAATGCTCGTCCTCGTATTCATCTTCACCGATGCGTGTGATGCGGTGCATGACCTGCTGCTTCGCATCTCCGACAGGCACGATCAGGCATCCACCTACTTCAAGCTGTTTAATAAGGTTTTCGGGCATAGCGGGTGCCCCGGCTGTTACGACGATGCTTTGGTAAGGCGCATAGGCCGACCACCCAAGGCTGCCGTCATCGGCTTTTAATGTCGGTCTGTAATTGAGCTTGCGCATGAGTATTCTGGAACGTTCGTAGAGTTCTCTATGGCGTTCGATGCTAAATACTTTAGCTCCCATTTCACATAAAATGGCGCATTGATAGCCTGATCCGGTGCCAATTTCAAGGATTTTATCTCCTGAACGCACATTCAGGAGCTCGGTCTGACGCGCAACAGTGTAGGGTTGGGAAATGGTCTGTCCCATTTCAATGGGGAGGGCTGTGTCCTGATAAGCTTTATCAGCCAGGGCGGAATCGACAAAAATATGTCTGGGCACGTTATCAAAGGCGGCCAATACGTTTTCATACCGGATTCCTTTTTCACGTAGTTCATCAACCAGGGCCATCCTGCGTCTTTTAAATTTCAAATCTTCGTTTCTGCTACTGTTCAAATTTCTTATTCCTTTAGGCAAATTGGCAATATAGACCTTTGATGTTCAAATAAAAAATTGTCTGAGTTCATCGTTATGTAACCGCATTCCATATTCGTTATTTTAGTTAACATCATTAGATTATAGTGCTTTCCTCTTTTATTATAGCTTTCCTTCGCCTTTGGATGGTCTCGTAAATAACTAGTGTGATTGATGCGATCAGTAATGGTGTGAAATAATACAAAGCCCGGAAAACAAGAAGGGAACTAAGTACTTCATCAGCTTCCATATAAGGTGTCATAAGCAGAACCATGATGGTTTCAAAAACACCGAGCCCACCGGGTACCTGGCTTAGAATTCCAGCCATAAAACTCAACATGTACATGCCGAGAAACAGGAAAAATCCAATCCCACTATCCAATGGCAGCAGCATAAATAATATGCCCGCCGAAATAATCCAGTCCATCGAGGATATCGATATTTGACCGAACACCTGATGGATCGACGGCAGATTGAACTTCTTGCTCCCTATACGGAATGTTTTTTTTACCTTAATACTGGCCACAATATAGGTAGTCAAGATCACCAGAAATATACAGCCGACAACCTTCAGGCTCTCAAATGGCATACCCAGGTCATCTGGTATGGTGAGTGGCAGGAAAAGAAAAACAAATGAACCAATCAGCAAAAAGCCAACCCACAGTGATAACGCACAAAAGCCTACGATCTGTGTAACCTGAATGGGCGTTAAGCCATGATTAGAATACACCCGGAAACGCGCCGAAGCACCCATTACCAGCGATGGAGTTATATTATGGCTGAAAGCATAACCCAAAAATGAAGCCAATGCAACTTTTCGATAACCAATATGGGAGCCCGCATAACGGGTCCCCATATAATCGTAACCCGTCAAAACAGTGTAGAGCATTGCCGTCAGGCATACAGCAAAAAAGATTCGATAACCCGGAAGATCAAGGAGATGCCGCTCGATATCATCCCATTGAAAATGCTGAACTTCGTTTTTCAGGACCCAAAGGGCCACTATAAAGATAGTGATCCCAATTATGGGCAGAAGGCGTTTAGGGTTAAATCTCAAATTTCCTGTAATTCAGGTGTAGCCAATTAGCTCAAGCTTCCACCATGGCGTGATACCACTCAATAAATTTACCAACTCCGGTATCAACGTTTGTTGTTGGTTTATAACCATATTCGGCCCTTGCTTTGGATACGTCGGCATACGTTATCGATACATCACCGGGTTGTTCAGGAAGCCAGTTTATTTTGGGCAGGATGCCCAGGTTTTTACCAATGGCATCAATAAGCTCTTTCAGGGTGATGGTCTGCGATTCACCGAGATTGATGATATCGTAGGTGAAATCCTTCTCGGCAATTTTTGCGATACCCTGAATGATATCATCCACATACGTATAATCGCGGCGGGTACTGCCGTCACCGAAAGCAGGGAGCTCTTCGCCGGCATGGATAAGCCGGGTGAATTTATGAATAGCCATTTCAGGCCTTTGCCGCGGTCCGTAAACCGTGAAGAATCTCAGGCAGGCTACATTAATGTTGTATAGATGATGATACGTATAGCACATCAACTCCCCGGCTCGTTTTGTAGCCGCATAGGGAGAAATGGGGTTGTTTACTTCATCCTGTTCAGAAAACGGCACTTTTGTATTGCCGCCATAGACGGATGATGAAGAAGCAAAAAGTAATTTACTAACTTCGTATTTCTTCATGCAATCCAGAATATACTGGGTGCCCCGCAGGTTCACATCCTGATACAAAACAGGGTCGGTAATGGATGGCCTCACCCCCGCTTTGGCGGCAAGATGAATGACCAGATCGAAATTGTGCGCGGCGAATAACTGATCAAGCAGATCAAGATCACGGATATCTCCTTCTACAAGCTTGAAGTTCTGCTGTTTATTCAGGTCTTCAAGGTTACGTTCCTTAATGGACCGTTCGTAAAAATCATCGAAGTTGTCCAGGCATATAACGGTTCGTCCCTCGCTGACCAGCTTGTCACAAAGATGTGACCCGATGAAGCCTGCGCCTCCGGTTACTAGAATGGTTTGCATGATGAATAAGATATTTAAGTGATGCCAACCTGCCCCCGGTGGCATCGCGATGATTAGTATTTCTCTTCTGTTGTTTCCTTTTTAGCAGATTCAGTCATCAAGATAACACTATTATCATGAACTTCCACAAAACCAGTGCCAATGGCATAAATTTCTTCGCTTTTGTCGCTGTGCAGAAGTCGGGCTTTGCCTTCGGTTACCAGGGCGATCAGGCTGGCGTGATTATATTTCACTTCGAATTTGCCGTTGACGCCGGGCATCTGAAGACCTGTTGTTTCACCGTTAAAAACGGTTCCGGTAGGTGTCACTATTTGCGCGTTGAATGGTTTCATTAATTATAATTCTTAATATTCCGGAGCATTAAATTTGCAGTGAAAAAAGCGTCTCCATTACGCATTTTCAACATCTGCCAATATTTTCTCACCTTTTGCAATCGCATCTTCAATGCTGCCTACAAGGTGAAACGCGTTTTCCGGAAGGTGGTCAAGTTCACCCTCCATGATCATTTTAAAGCCTTTAATTGAATCGGCAATGCTCACGTATTTACCTTCCAAACCGGTAAACTGAGAGGCCACGAAGAATGGCTGGCTCAGGAAACGCTGAACGCGACGTGCTCTGGATACAGTGAGTTTATCTTCATCAGATAACTCGTCCATTCCAAGAATAGCGATAATATCCTGCAGATCTTTATAACGTTGCAACAACTCTTTAACATTCTGGGCTGTATTATAGTGATCTTCGCCGATGGCGATGGGGTCCAGTATCCGTGAAGAAGAATCCAAGGGGTCTACTGCAGGATAAATACCGATAGCGGTAAGCGCACGGCTTAGCACAGTAGTTGCGTCAAGGTGAGTAAATGTCGTGGCCGGAGCAGGATCAGTCAAGTCATCAGCCGGAACATAAATAGCTTGTACCGAGGTAATAGACCCTGAAGTTGTAGAAGTAATACGCTCCTGAAGGTCACCCATTTCAGAAGCCAGCGTTGGCTGGTAACCTACGGCAGATGGCATACGGCCAAGCAGTGCGGATACTTCCGAACCGGCTTGGGTAAACCTGAATATGTTATCCACAAAGAAAAGGATGTCACGGCTGACTTCATCGCGAAAGTATTCGGCAACGGTCAGTCCGGAAAGCGCCACACGTGCACGGGCTCCCGGGGGCTCGTTCATCTGGCCGAATACCAGGGTAGCTTGTGAGGTTTTCAAAGCCTCAGTATCTACTTTGCTCAAATCCCATTCACCTGTTTCTTCCAGGGCTTTTTTAAATTCGTCACCGTAGTTGATAACACCGGATTCAATGAATTCACGGAGCAAATCATTTCCCTCACGGGTACGCTCACCAACACCGGCAAAAACGGATAGTCCACCGTGCTGCTTGGCAATGTTGTTGATCAGTTCCTGAATAAGTACTGTTTTACCAACACCGGCACCACCAAATAATCCAATTTTACCACCTTTTGCATAGGGACAAAGCAAATCGATCACCTTGATTCCCGTTTCCAGCATCTCGGTACTCGCAGAGAGTTCGGTAAACTCGGGAGCCGGACGGTGAATGGGATAGGTTTTATCACCTTTAGGTGGTTTGATACCATCGATAGATCTACCGACGACATTGAAAAGACGACCGCGGATATCCTCGCCGATCGGCATGGATATTGATGCCGCCGTATCGAGTACCTCCATGCCGCGTACCAGTCCGTCAGTAGAATCCATGGCAATGGTCCGCACTCTGTTTTCGCCCAGGTGCTGGGCTACTTCTAATGTTAGATCGTCCTGTCCTTCACGCTCAATTAGGAGCGCGTGTCTCAGCGAAGGTATCTGTCCTTCTTTAAAGTCAACATCAACAACCGGCCCGATAATTTGTGAAATTTGTCCCTTATTCATTGAATTGCAATTTGTTATTTAATATCTCTTTGAGGTAATAATATCCCGTTCAGTAAAGCTTTGAAAGTTAGCCAATAAGGCGATTATATGCAAAGTAAAAGTTGCCCCGTAGAACCACCCTAAACACTGATACAGGCGTCTCGCCCGGTGTGTGATGGAACTGGGAGGCTTATGAGATTTGAAGGTGTTTATGGGAGTGTTCAGGGTTCATGAATTCCATAGCGCTTTACTTTTGCCTTGATGCAAAAGTAACAAAAAATC
>JBBDMV010000154.1:0-11355 GCA_040878115.1 Balneolales bacterium | reverse complement strand
TTGATGAAAAGGTGTAGCGGCGAGACGCCGCAGTATAGTGTGGTACGGGCGAGACACCCGTACCGGCGGGTAGAGCCGTTTCTTTGGCATTGCCATGCATTCAAATATATTTTCTTTTTTATTTTTATCTTATCGTTTAGATATACCATGGTCAATTGAAACTATTGTCAAATCCATACTCTTAAAGAGAGCCGTTGATCATCTATTTCGACGAAAAGATCATCATTTTAGTAATCCTGTACTGCTTTGAAAATATCGCGTCATTCATGTTTACAGTATCTCGTTGCTGCTATACTAGTATTTTTTATTCTTTCCGGACAAGAGCAGGCTTTTGGGCAAGATGATACCCGACCACAGGTTTGGGGCCTTGAAATCGAAGGGAATGAGCAGTATTCAGATATGGTATTGCGCGATAATATGGCTACGGAAGCCCCCGGTTTTTTCCGCAGGCTTCGCTTTTGGAATAAAGAAGGATTTGATTATGTGGAAGATGAAGTGAGACGCGATGTCATCCGCATAGAACGGTACTACCGCCGCCGCGGATACCCACATGCATCCGTATCGTATGAAGTCGAGGTTGGAAAAGAGGAATGGAGGCGTGCTGTTACTTTTTATGTGCAAGAAGGCCCTCCAACAGTAATCGAAAACCTTGAATATGTGGCTGCAGACAATAACGGGTTTCTTGAAAGACTTGAAGAAGATCCCAGCTTTCGCAGAAGTCAGGAACAGCAAAGTTTGCGTGAAGGCCAGCGTTACCAATTAATCCGGCATAGTGATATTGAGGGCCGTTTCTTAAATACACTGAGAAATATGGGTTATGTCCATGCCGATGTTGAAGTTGCTGCCGATGTGGATACGGTCGAAAATACAGCTGCTGTTTTCATAAACCTAAACCCGGGGGCCGTTGCCTACTTTGATAGCATCAGGGTGACGGGTACGCAAACGGTACCGGGAAATTATGTAGTCAGGGAAGGTTCTATAAAACCCGGAGAGCGTTTTAGTCAGGATAAACTCAGAGCTGCCCAAAGAGAGATCTTCTCCCATCACCTTTTTCGGTTTGCAACCATCACCGTGCCCGAGCAATCCAGAGATTCAACGGTCGATATTAATGTTAATGTTCGCGAGCATGCGTTGCGCAGTGTGCGGGTCCAGGGTGGTGTGGGAGTCGAAGAGTTGATTCGGGCAGATGTGTCCTGGCAGCACAGAAACATTCTGGGCAATGCCCACAGCTTCACATCCCGTGCCAGAGGCTCGTTCCTGGAACAAAGCGCCAATGTTGATTATTTGATACCGTATATCTTCAATACACACAGTTCGATCACTATTTCGCCCTTTGTGCAGCGCCTTGACGAGCAAAATTATCAGTTGCTCCGCGGAGGTATCAATAATAGCTTCCTTTATCAGTACAGCCAGAAGCTTGCCGGGACCATTGCCTATGAATATACCCGTAATGAAGAGCAAATTACTGGTGATACGGAAATCATCGAAGAACAGCTTTTTGAAGACCAAATATATGATATTTCCGCAATTCAGCTTTCAGGGTATTACACTACATCGCCAGATATTAACCGGTATTGGGGTTGGTCAGTACGCCCCTTTGCAGAATATTCGGGTGTTTTTGGTGCAGGTGCTCTAAGTTATCAGCGCTTCAGGCTGGATGTTCGACGTTATTTTAATATAAGTGCCCTGCAGATTGCGCTTCGTTCAGAGGGTGGTGTTTTGTTCACAGATCACGATGAGAATTTACCTAACCATATCCGGTTTTATTCCGGCGGTACGAATTCCGTTCGCGGCTGGACCCGCCGTCAGCTTGGCCCTAAACGAGCCATTATGGAAGATGAAGAGTTTCAAAACTATGTACCGGTGGGCGGTCAGTCTGCGTTTAATTTTAATGTGGAATTGCGACAGGATTTACGCAGGCTCATCAGTAATTTTGGGATTGCCGCTTTTCTTGACGGTGGCCAGGTTTGGCGAGAAGCCAGGGGCTTTAACATAAATGAACTTCAGTATGGCATTGGCGGGGGAATCAGGTACCAATCTCCGGTGGGGCCGGTACGTGTCGATTTAGGTTATAAAATCAATCCGACCCCTCAAGATTTACGAGAGTTTGAGGGAGCAGACTTTGGTCCGCCGTTGAATCGATGGGCTATACATTTTAGTATTGGTCAGGCATTTTAGAATAACCATAATTGCTGCACGTGGGCACAGCATAAACGATGGAAGTCCGTTTCACTGTTATATCAAATAAATTGTAATCATGTAATGGCCGAAAATACCGATCAAAACCAACCAAAAAGAAGGCGGCGCTGGCCCTGGATCACGCTGGTCGTGATATTGGCGTTGATTGCTGTAATAAGACTGGCCATGAGGGCGGACTTCGTTTTTGATTACATCAGGGGGCAGGTTGAACAAGTTGCGGGTGAAAACCTGGAAGGCGAGTTGAAAATCGAAAACATGCATGGTGACCTCTGGAACCGTGTTGAGGCTCGCGGTATAAGTCTCACTCAGGGTGATGCCGGACAAGACACGCTAGCTACTGTAGATTCCCTTAAAGTCAGTTATAACATAATGGCCCTGTTGTCCTCTCCTTTTGTGGTTAAGAATGTGGATATTTTTGGGATGAACAGCTATCTGGCCCAGGATCAGGACAGTATCTGGAACTTTGAAAAAGTTTTGCCTGAAGGGGAAACGGAAGAAGGTACCGAGGCAGGACCGTTTCCTTTTCAGGTTGAACGCGCTCAAATTCACGGTAGCAATGTTTTTGTCAATGCCCCTTTGATCCTGCCCGATACAAGCATTCAGGTACGCGAAATCAATATGTTGGCCGGCTTTGAACTTTATGAAGAGGGGTTTAGCTTTGATCTCGATAATTTTGAGTTCGATGTACACGAAGAGCGCTTCAGTGACCCTGTCCGTTTTGAAACCGCAGCATCCGGCGATACCACTGCCATTCAGCTTGATCATTTGATGATTGCAGGCGGGGCTTCGTTATTCGAAATGATGGGTGACCTTGATCTGGAAAGCGAAGAGGTTGAAGTTTCCGCTTTGCTTGGCCCGCTATCATGGCGTACGATACGAGCCTATGCAGAAGATGCCCCGCTTAATCAGGATATTTCCATGAGGATGAGTGTTGAAGGGGAAATGGATAATCTGCATGCCCAGTTAATCGCGACTTCAGTAGGCATGGAGGAGTTCAGCATCAATGCAGGTTTATCTCTCGGCTCTGACCCCGCACTTACAAACCTCTCCATGAATGCTCGAAACGTGGACTTTGGCGTTCTTCTTGATGATCCTGAAATGCCATCTTTTGGTGAACTGGAATCCTCTTTTGAAGGGTTCGTCTCTTTTGAGAACTATGAAAGCGGTACATTAGATGGGGTTTTAAGATTATTTGATATCCATATGGACCCTTACGTGATGGACCAGCTTGCTCTAAATCTCGCCCTGCGGGATAACGAGGTTTTCACGAACCTCGAACTTAACCGGGCCGGTGGTATGTTTTTCACCGAAGCTCATGTAACAGAGCTTTGGTCAGAGATGCCCAATTGGTCAGCCGATTATCAAGTTAATCAGATTAATCCTGCTGTCTGGGCTGCCGATGAAGAACTGGAAGGAATGATCAATGCGGATGGCACGTTGAACGGCCGGGGATTTGAGTTCGGTGAGGACCCCATAAACTTTCAGCTTAACGTGAGGGAATCCAATTTTCAGGGCCAGAGACTTGAAAGCGCTCAGGTAACCGGCTGGGTAAACGATGAAATCATTGATGTGGACTCCGAATTTCATACTCAGCGAAACCTGCTTTCGTTGAATGCTAATGTTGTCTGGGCGGCTGAAGAACCCACTTATAACTTTACCATAAACACCCGGGACTTTGATATCTCCGAGTTTATGATGGAAGATACGCTCACTACACGGCTGAACCTGGACCTTTCGGGTGAAGGCAAAAACTTTGAACTCGGGAAAATGGAACTTACTGCGGCCATGAATATGGATTCATCATTGGTCAACGGTGAGGAGATTAATGTTTTAAGCACAAATATTGATATCAGAGATTCGGTACTGGTGCTGGATGATTTCATCATAAACAGCCAGTTTGCCGAAGGAAACCTGTTTGTACGCCAGAACCTTATTCGGCTTGACGACCTTGAGAACGATTTGGAGTTCGATATTCAGCTGCTCGATCTTCAGCCCCTCGCCGGACTTGCCGGTACAGAAACTTTAAATGCTCAAGGTACTGTCAGCGGCAATGTATTTCCAGACCGGTATGAGCGGCTTGCTTTAAATGTAAATCTTGATGTGAATGACATAGCCTACGATACTCTTACTATTGAGAATATTGCGGGCCGTATAACCACCATCGTAGATGAAAACCCCGACTTTGACCTGGATCTCTCTCTAAATCAGTTGGAGCTTGGGGAGTATGAAGTTGAAGATATACGGTTGTTGACGGCCGGATCTTATATCGATGAAATACTGACCGGAAGCTACAGCTTCGGCTTGATCATAGAAGGTGAGAATGGTTTACGCCAAAGAGCCGATTTTCGATATCATAATCAATCTCTGAACCTTACAACCCATGAACTTGATCTGGTCTCGGAAGAAGGTAACTATACCCTTCAAGGTCCCTTTGATGTTGTCTATGCCGATGAACTCATAGCTATAGACACTTTGGTATTACGTGGAGAAAGGACGGGAGCAACCGTGCAATTGGCCCTGGACCAATACGGCCCTGAAAGCTTTCGGGGTAATTTCGAGGCCGACTATATTAACCTGGGCCTGCTTCAGGATATCGCGCTCAATGAAGTATTCTTTGACGGTATACTCATGACACAGGCCGACTTTGATATTCATCCCGACCAAATGAACATTAGTTCTGAAACGGTCCTTGCGGATTTTACCTATAATAACCTTGATCTCGACACCTTACAGCTTAATTTGGACCTTGCCGATGATCGCCTGCTAACGGATTTTAGCATTCAGAACGATCTTCAAACGCTGTTAGCATCTGAATTTGACTTGCCATTCGTATTGACCGATCCCGAGGAGCTTGAGGATGAATTTTTTCAGGAGCCGGTGTTGGGTTATGTAGAAGTAACTCCTTTGGACCTGGAAATATTTACTCCGGTGCTGGAAGAGTTTGGGCTCGAATCTTTGGTGGGTATGCTTGCATTGAACAGTACCTTAAGCGGGACGGCAGGGGCTCCTGACTTTAACGGCGAGGTCGCGCTGAACGAAGCTATCGTATCTGACATTCCGATACGAGAGTTTTCCCTGAACTGGAATTATGATCATGATAGTTCAAATATAAGTTTGAACTCTTATTTGGACACCGAAACCCAGCGCGTCTTTGATTTGAATGGCGATGTTCCTTTCTATATAGACTTTCAAACTTTTGAATTCTTAGGTCCACAAGAGAGTGACGAGCTTGCATTCAACTTCCGAAGTGATAACTTTAATCTCGCTGTATTCAGTGACTTTCTTGATCCTGAAACAGTCCGCGATCTGGAGGGAGTTCTCAATGCAGACGTAGCGATAAACGGACCTATGGAAGACCTTACAATGGAGGGTTTCTTCCGGATAAGCGATGGAAGGGTCAGAGCGGTACCCAACGAGGTCACATTCAGGGACATCTCCGTTGATATAGGCCTGGAACCTGGCAAAATTGTTTTGGAGCGTGCTTCGGTTCAAAGTGCCGGCAGCCTAACAGGGCAGGGGGAAGTTGAACTTGACGGAATCACACCTGAAAACTTTAACCTGGATTTTGACGCACGGAACTTCCATGTATATGCGACACGTGATATCGATGCTTTTATCGGTATGGATGCCGGGTTGCAGGGAACCATGGAAACTCCAAGGCTCACCGGGGATGTGAGTGTAGAACGCGGCACCATCTATCTCGATGAATTCGGTGGAAGTGAAGTAGAAGAAGTCGTCTTGGAAGAAGATGTTGAAAATGATGATATTGCTCCTGATGTGGAAGTGGGGTTCTATGAGAATCTCGCCATGGAGATGAATTTTTTAGTTACCAGAAACCTTTTTTTGAGAAACAGGAGTAACCCGGAAATGGAACTGGCACTAGCCGGCAACCTGGACCTGGTAAAATTAGAAGGCCAGGACATGGAGATTTTTGGGGACGTATCCATACCCAGTGGATATGCTACAACTTTTGGCAAGCGCTTTGAAATAGACACGGGGACCATTGTTTTCTCAGGAGATCTTGAAAATCCTCAAATGGATATACGCACCATCTATCGGCCAAGGCAACAGGAAGAAACGCAAATAGAAATTTTTTATACCATCAGCGGAACCCTGGATGATCCTGAATTCACATACGAAAGTGATCCGGAAATGGCGTTCCAGGATATTGTCAGCTACACACTGTTCGGAAGGCCCTTTAATGCCCTGGCCGGTTTTGAACAAGGGGCTGCAGGACGTGCGGAGGGGGATTTTGTCTCCGAACTGGCTATGGAAGTCCTGCTTGACCGCGTAGAAGCACTGGCCGCTGAACAGATAGGAATTGATGTGCTTGAAATTGATAATAACCGGAGAGGCCCGGGTAGCGGAACCAGTATTAAGGCAGGTAAATTCCTCTCAGACCGTGTATTTGTTGCCTATATTCAGGAGCTTGGCGGATCCGATTCAGGCCGTCAGGTCCTCATTGAGTATATGATGCGACAAAATCTGGATTTAGTAATAACCGGCAGCGATGATCACCGCAGCGGAGTCGATGTAATGTGGAACCTCGATTATTAATGATCAGCAAATAAAGCATCAGAACTTTTTAGCCGTGGAAAGTTAAAAAATTAATAATCAGACTAATACGTATCATCTATGAATTATATGAACCCAATTAACCTTAAAGAAGATATCTGAGACAGTAGATACAAAATTCCTTTTTAATGACGATTATCCGCCCAGGCCTTGTTTTATTATTAGTTTTATCCTTCCTGACCTGCAATACGGTTATTGCTCAAAGTGTTGATGAAAAAGCCGAACCATCCCGTTCCGGTGTTCGGGTCACTTCTGAGCATGAGAAAAAAGAGAATTTCCCTATTCACGTTACGGATATCTTGCTTGAGCGGCCCGAGGCCCAGGAGGCTCTGCGGAGTTTCAGAGAAAGAAAGGAGCGAGCGGAGCGTGGGTTTAAAGTTCAGACTTACGAAACCACTCAGGCAGAAGTTGGAGACGAAGAGATGTTCAAAGTTAATAACTTTGAAACCGATTCTTATGACGATATAGAATTTGAACTTATGGCCGTTGGCGATGTTTCGGAAATATGGGTAGAAATAGATGAATGGGGACCGGGAAAAATTACCCAGGAAGTTATTTACAACATGATGAAAGTTCTGGAAGAAGAAACACCGGAACGTTCCATTGACCCGGATCGAGGCATAATAGAATTAGACCAGGAACTTTTTGGCGAGCCGCCAAATGTTGACGGTTCCGGTAAAGTAAAAGTATTTCTCACAAATATTCAGGATGGATGGGATCCCGAAGAGGGCGGGGGATTTATTGCAGGCTTTTTTGACCCTTTGGACCTAAGTGAGACTGATCCAAACAGCAATAGTGCTGATATTATTTATATTAACACCTTTCCTGGCATTTACACTGATGAACTGCCGGCTAATCCTCAAAACAGCCTCAATACCATCGCGCATGAGTATCAGCATCTGATCCATGCCCGTTATGGAAATTTAAATATATTTCAAAATGAAGGCCAGTCGGAATTGGCTGAAATCCTGACGGGTTTCAATGCCCGTCCTATGGTGTTCTTAAATGATCCGGAGGAAGTCAGCGGTGATGGCAGTACAGCGGGCTTATACCGCTGGAGAACGGATGACGCGGACGAAGTGCTTTGGGATTACGAGAGGGCGGGGCTGTTGCATTCTTACCTGAGTGAACGTGTGGGGCCTTTTCAAGCCGGTAAGCTCACACAGGCCGATAACGCAGGAAGGCGGGGCTACGAAAGTGTATTAACCGATGAAGGAATTACATGGGAAGATTTCCTGGCTGATTTCTACGTAGCCAACTGGGTAAACGACAGAAGCATCGAGGAGCGGTATGGATATGACCTGCCCCAGTTGAGGGGCGTTCAGGCTTCTAATCCCGCTATATCATTTAACTCGGCTACCAGTCCAAGCTGGGTCATCAATGAGGAAGCAACCATAGGGTATGGCGGGGCCCACTATACCAATTGGTTTGGAGTGGAAAACTTAAACCTGAATATAAGTGACACCGAAGGCATCCGCCATTATATCGCGTCACGTGAGCGGGGTGATCCATCCTACACCGTAACCCCTGTTAACGGAACTGAAGAGTTTAATGGCATATATGAGTCAATTACACTAATTTCCGTTAATACAATTCCCAGACCAGGCGAGACTGGACCCGGCACGCGTTCCTTCACTTTTGGCGCTGACTGGGACCGAACAAATTTGGCAATAAAAGAATATAAATACTATTCAGATGATGAAGTGCTTTTTTATGTAGAACTGTTTGCTGATGATAGTACCACAGTATTAAGTCTCAGATTTACCCCCGAAGAACCGGGCAATATCAGTAACCTTCATTTTGATATTAATAACCGCCCGGAAGCCATAGAGGGAGAAGGTACTTTAAAAATTACTTTAACAGAGTCGGATACAGTTGGCGGCAGTGGAGCCGACGAGGCCCGCATACCGGCTGAAGCAATAGCTTCGAAAAATATACCTTTCTCCAATCTGGCGCCAGGCACCAATGTCACCACGGTTGATGCTTTCACCTGGGAGGTTGACAACGAAAGGGAATATCATATAACCTATGAAATTATAGACGGCTCAGAAGGTTCAAAACTGGAGTTTCTTGTCGATCATGGATCTATAGATGAAAGCAACGATATTTATTACCCGGCAAGGACCCTGGTGTTTGTTGAAGATCTGTCTATGGGAGGTAGATGGTCTTTTTTTGAAGATAATAGCAATCTGTATACAGATATTAATCTCATTTATGAAGATGGTTCATTATCTGATATAGATGATAGCGATCCCCCATACACCGACGCATTTGACCTTGAGCAAAATTACCCCAACCCATTTAGTTCCAGAACGGTTATACGTTACAATCTTGTGGATGAGGTACCGGTCAGGCTGGAAGTTTATGATGTTTTAGGCCGTAAAGTCCAGACTCTTGTTGATGAGTCTAATCAGGAACCCGGCTCCTACGAAATACCGTTTGACGGAACCGGGTTGTCCAGCGGTATTTATTTATACCGTCTCCGCGCCGGTAATTATATCCAGACGGCCAAGATGATATTTGCGAGATAAGTAATGTCATTGATATCAATTACCCTGTCATTGCGCGGAGCAATCTCATTCATAGATGGTAAGAAGGGAGCTAACCGCGACAAAGCAATCTGTGCTATCTACCTATCGGCGTCACCGGCATAAACCGCAGGGGTCTCTGAGTGTTGATTACGGTAAAGGGTGGAGCCATACAGATTGCTTCGTCGCGAGTAGATTTTCTATACCATGAATGGTGTAAGTATGCTCCTCGCAATGACGGGTGGTTTCTCGCTGTCATTGCGCGGAGCGGCTTCACATTTCGTAGATGGTAAGAAGAAAGTTTTAACCGCGACAAAGCAATCTGTACTACCTACTCTCGGCGCCGGCCGGCACGAATCGGGCAGGGGTATCTAATCGTTGATTACGGTAAAGGGTGGAGTCATACAGATTGCTTCGTCGCGAGTAGATTTTCTTTACCATGAATGGTGTAAGTGTGCTCCTCGCAATGACATTAGGACAGGTCGGCTTTGTCGGACTTAACCGAATTCTTCGAAAAGATCTTTCCATGTTGGATTTATTGAATTTATCAAATCAATCTTTTTTTGTCTGGATCCGCCTTTTATTTGTTTCTCGCGTATAATAGCTTCATCGATATGGGAATAGAGTTCAAAATAAACCAGTTTGTCCAAATTATAACGGGCTGAAAATCCCTTATGAGTTTTAGTTTTATGTTGAATTATTCTTTTCAGGAGGTTACTTGTTACCCCACAATACAGGACTGTGTTATTTTTGTTGGTAATGAGGTATATATGGTATTCTTTTATCATTTGGTTTGATTGGAAAATATAGTATATATTAAATTACATCAACAAGTTCAAAGCACGGAGTATACTTCCCATGAAGAAGAAAATGAATACTCACCGGCCCATCCGGTTTAGCAAAATGGTCAAATCGATATTAATGACCTTAATTATTGCAACGGTTACAGCATCTTGCGGAACTCCGAAGGGCCAGGATGGTCCATTTGCCAGCCCAAAAGAAGAAACCTGGGCTAAAAAACTCGGCTTCCCGGAAGGGAAAAAAGTACTGATTTTCCATGCTGATGATATGGGTATGAGTGATGAGGCCAATAAGGCTACAAAATTCTTAATGGATAACGATCTTATTCAATCGGCAGCGGCAATGCCACCATGCCCTTTCTATGAAGAGGCCATAAATTATGCTATCGCCAATCCTCAATTAGATGTGGGCATGCATCTCGCGCTTACCAGTGAATGGAAAACCCACCGCTGGGGCCCCGTTGCCGATCCCGCTGAAGTTCCGGGACTGATTGACCCGGACGGCAAATTATGGCGAAGCGTTCAGGAGGTGGTAGAGAATGCAACCCCGGAAGAGGTGGAGATTGAACTGCGGGCGCAAATAGAAAAAACTTTGGCGCTGGGATTTCAGCCTTCCCACATGGACACCCATATGGGAACCCTTTTTGGCACTCCTGATTTCACCGAGGTCTATTTAAGACTTGCGGAGGAATATGAGATCCCTGCCATGATCATAGACTTGTCCAATCCCGAAATCCAGGAAGTATATAAGGAGGCGGGATTCCCGTTAGACGACAGGCTTTTGGAGTTAATCAACCATTACAGCATGCCCAAACTGGATTATTTTTCTTCTGTACCAAAGGGTGATAGTTACGAAGAGGTGCGTGAGAAATTCTATGAACTAGTGCGTTCGCTGGAGCCGGGATTAACGGAAATAATTTTTCACCCTCAACATGAAAGTGAATTCTCTAAAACGATTACCAATTCATGGCAGCAGCGTGCATGGGAGGTTGAACTCTTTGCCGACCCCGAAGCGCAGCAATTTTTTAAGGATGAAGATCTTGTCTTTACCGACTGGACAGATTTACTAAAAAGGTTTGACAAAATGTAAGGTTGTTCCTTTCATGCCGCCGGTTATTATTTTGCATTGCATAATAATACTCGTCCGAAATCACGAGATATGCGCGGGGGTATTTAAGCGCCGACACTATACAGCTGTATGTAACTTCACAGGTCCATTCCATACACACCCCCGCTTGCGGTGCTCCCGCTAC
>JBBDMV010000153.1:0-11427 GCA_040878115.1 Balneolales bacterium | reverse complement strand
TTGATACAGTGTTGATACAGTTTTGATATGGCGTTGAGTTGGGCTTTGATTAGAGTTGTTGAACCAAGTTTACTTCTTTGCATTTTAGTAGCGGCGGGATGCGGCAGTATCGTATGGTACGGACGAGATACTTCAGCTATACTCAGCACAGGCTGTACCGGCGCAGGGAAAACAATAAGATGCTTTTATACTTTTGTGCCTGGTGAACCGTAAATCTGGAAGGATAAGGCCATTTTCATTGCTCACAAGTTTTTCTATTTATGTGAGCCTTCTTCATTTGAATAAATGAGAAATAACCTTATATTTAAGACTTGATTAAAAATTCAAATCACCCATTTTTAAGCTTATGTACGCTGTAGTTCAAATTAGCGGGCACCAATTTAACGTAAAATTAGATGATGTCATTTACGTGGATCGTCAGGATGCTGATGTAAACGCAAAAATTTCTTTTGACAAGGTATTGTTGGTATCCGATAAAGGCGGTAAGATCAATGTTGGCAGCCCCGTTGTTAAAAATGCTGTTGTCGAAGCATCGGTTGTTGACCATGTTCGCTCCGATAAGATCATCGTCTTTAAGAAAAAACGACGAAAAGGATATCAAAAGACCAGGGGGCACCGTCAGGACCTGACTCAAATTAAAATTGAAAATATTAAAGTTTAACCGGAGATATAGAAATGGCACATAAAAAAGGTGGCGGTTCTACTAAAAACGGACGCGATTCCGAATCCAAACGACTTGGTGTAAAAAAATATGGCGGCCAGTTGGTAAAAGCCGGTAATATTATTCTCAGGCAACGGGGTACTAAAATCCACCCTGGTGTTAATGTTGGCCGTGGCAATGACGATACCCTTTTCGCGCTAAATGACGGAGTTGTGGTTTTCCGTCATGGAAAAAGGAAGTCTGTATCGATAGAAGCTGCTTAAACAGATTCACTTTATAAAAGCCTTGGAACGTCAAAAATTCTAAGGCTTTTTTTATATCTGCTATAAATGTCAAACCGACCTATCATTCAGGGCCTTGCCCTGGAAACACCTATTCACACTATCTTTTGTATCGGCCGTAACTACGATGAGCATGCACGTGAACTGAATAATCCGATTCCTTCATCCCCGGTAATTTTCACAAAACCGCTCAACAGTATTGTTCACGACGGTGATAGCATAATTATCCCGTCCCAGTCGAACGATGTGCATCACGAAGTTGAAGTTATAGTTGCCATTGGAAAGACCGGAAAAAATATTACTGAAACAGACGCCATGACTCATATCAGTGGTTATGGCATCGGTATTGATGTTACCGCACGTGACGTGCAGCAGAAACTCAAAGATAAATCCCACCCTTGGGATATTGCTAAAGGTGCCGATACCTTTGCGCCGATCAGCAAATTTGTTCCGGTCGGGCGAGTGGTTAATCCGTTTGATATAAGCCTGGAACTTCAGGTAAATGATGAAGTTATGCAGAAAGGCTCTACGAAAGATTTGATTTTTTCAATACCTAATCTGATTAGCAGATTATCAGCTATATTTACGCTACAACCCGGTGATTTGATTTTTACCGGTACCCCAGAAGGTGTAGGACCTCTTAATAAAGGTGATAAACTTACCGCAACATTAGGGCAGAACCTTATTACTCTACACGTGGATGTGAAATAGTCACTATCAGGGGCTGTCGTTGGCCATTACCCATTGCCCATTGACCATTCATCGCTGACTGTTCACCAGTGACCATTTGTACTTGCCATTCTATTATAACGATCCATTGTGAATAGGCAATTACTAATGGCCGCTGTTGAGTGTTGATGTATTGTGATAGATCTGCTGCACCTGCCAGGCTCCCGTCAGTTTAATAAAGATTTTACAAATTCTGATTTTAGTATTGGATATTTTCCATCATGTTTATGATAAATCCCTTTCTATTCGTTTTTGTCAGTTGTTTCGCTCTCATTACGACTGTCGCCGATGCACAAATCCGGCCACTTTTTTTGCAGGATGATGTGGAGTACCTTTGGCCTACTCACGCCAGTTCATATATGTCATCTAGTTTCGCTGAAACACGTTCGGCACATTTCCATGCTGCGCTCGATGTCGGGACTTGGGGAAGGACCGGACACCAGGTTTATGCAACGCGTGACGGTGTAGTACACCGGGTTGGTGTTGGCCCCAGAGGATATGGTAATGTTATTTACCTCAAACACGATGATGGCTCCTATTCTCTGTATGCTCATCTTGAGGATTTTGTGCCTGAAATTCGGAGCGTTGTAGACTCCATTAGATTTGCACGGAACTACAGTTTTACTTTTGATGAAGTTCTTGAAAGCCACGACATCCGGGTGAAGCAAGGTGACTTAATCGGAATTTCCGGTGATACCGGTATTGGTCCACCTCACCTGCATTTTGAACTTCGTACGCCTCAAGGGTCCCCTTTCAACCCTCTGCTGGCTAATATCTCTGTTCCAGACGTCATTCCTCCACAATTTGTATCCTTATCCGTTGAACCCCTCAGTGCCGGGGCTTTAATTGACGGGGAAAAAAATATCCTTCAAAAAAAGGTTTCAGGTTCAGGCGTAAATAATTATTTCGGTACTATTCCTGTCAGTGGAAATATTGGACTTGGGATAGACGTATTTGATCAGGCTGACGGTGTTAATAATGTATATGCCGTTTACGATCTTAAACTAAAGGTTAACGATGAACTATATTTTCATTCCCGCGTAGATAGTTTTTCTTATGATAACACTCATCAGATGTTTCTTGACCGTGTTTATCCAATTCTGAGAGAATCACGAAGAGGCTTCCAACGCCTATTCGTTAAAGATTCAAACCGACTGCCATTTTATGTAGAAACAGGACATTCAGGTGCATTGGACCTCCCGCCCGGTCGTCACCACTTTGAGATCATAGCTAAAGATTTTTTTGGTAATATCAGTCGTGCTGACGGTTATTTGCAATTCGATAAGCCGGAGGGCCTGGCCTATAATAAAAAGGTATTGAATAAAGACATGCCCGTACTTTACTCAAGCACATCTGCAGCCCCTGCTCTGTCGGATTGGAATTGGAACAACAACTGGACATCCCCGAAAGTACCGCGAACAGAACAACCTGTCACTGTAAACACACCCGGTTCTTCATACAACCCTAAACAAGAGCTCAATTTAGCCCATCCCAGCCGGGCAATTGATCTAAGTGGCGATAATTCCAAGGTAATAACATTAGACAATCAATCTTACATGCTGCACCGGGTTCATCCCAACAGGAAAAGCAAATTTTACAGTTCCGATCAGCGTGCTTCCGTCTCATTTTCGCCCGGTTCTGTTTACGATACGATGTCCGTTGGCTTGCATTATAATCTCGGTAAAAACGGACTACCGGAAATCAAAATCTATCCTGAACATCAGCCCATTAATGAGAAAGCACAAATCAGCTTTGTGCTTGACGGGGAGCAGGCTCACCTGGATAACCTCGCATTATATTATGAAAACCCAAAGAACAACAGTTATCAAATAGTCGACTCCAAACGAAATGGAGCCGTTATAACCGGAGAAGTTGAACATTTTGATACCTTTTATATCCTTGAAGACAGCCTGGCTCCCGAAGTATCTGATCCAAAAATAAACCAATTCCGCGATGGGAAATGGGGAATTTCCGTTACTGTGGAGGATGATTTATCGGGTATCGATCACCATGCTTCAGAATTTTACTGGAATAACATACGGGGAATTGCCGAATACGATCCGGAGGACGACCGGCTACGCTATCACCACCCCGACTTTGAACCGGCATTAGAAAACAATATCAGAGTAATTGCTACTGATCGCTCTGGAAATGTGACCTATAAGAACTTTGATGTAAGGAATTAATATCTACCACCCAAAAACTTTCGATTTTACCATACTTGGTGCCGGGTTGGCAGGCTTGTCACTCGCAGATTTTTTAAACAACATGGGTTATCGTGTGCTTATCATAGAAAAAAGCGCCATAGGTTCGGGTGCTTCCGGCACACCCGTGGGCCTTGTGAATCCTGCCACAGGGCGTAAAGCCAATTTAAGCTGGGAAGCTGCAAAGTGTCACTGCTTGATCAGCGAAAACCTAAGCAGGGTTCAGGAGGAAAATAAACAACAACCGTTTTTTTCAAGGTCCGGCGTTCTAAGGCCTGCGATTGATGATGAAACATATACCAATTTTAGAAAAGCCTATGAACGTGATGATTGGCCCGACGGCTGGTGTAGCTGGATGAGCGCTGATGGGGTCAGGAAAGCAAATCCATACCTCATTGAAACCAAAGGCGGCTTATTGATTCATGCAGGGTTAAGCGTTCGCGTTCTTGATTATTTGAAAGCGTACGCTAAAGTACTTGAGAGAAAAAATGTGACGCAATTAACTCAACAGAATTATCAACTTATTCCGGACGATCAGCATTGGAAAATAAAAAGTGATGAATCAGGAATTTTCAAAACAGCTTCGGTAATATTTGCCTGTGGCCATGCTGTGGTAAATTCTCCTTACTGGCGGGAAATTCCCCTTCATCCTGTAAAGGGGCAGATTTCAAAATACACAACAGAAGAACGACTAAAGTGGGATATACCCATTGCAGCATCCGGTTATTTTGCACGGTCCGGAGAGAATGAATATGTAACTGGCGGCACCTATGAGCACGATTTCGCTGATGAACAATTTGATAAGAAGGGGCTCAGCATTTTGGAGAATAAACTTAGACGCACCATGCCCTCGCTTTTAGAGAAAAGTGTATTGACAGGCCAATGGGCTGGTATCAGAGCAAGCACACCAAACCGACTTCCTGTTATCGGATCTCATCAGCAGGAACCTAATCTGTATATTTTTTCCGGTTTGGGATCGAAGGGGCTACTATACTCAAAATATACTGCGCAACTGCTGGGAGCTTTTCTTGTTGATGGGAAACAGCTTCCCCCTGAGCTGAATATTTCCAGGCTAAGTGCAAATCGTGTAAGGTGATAAAAAAGATTATATACAAAATCAGAAGTTTACAATCTCAATAGTAAAATATCCCCCCAGTCCATACATAGCATTTTGAATGTTCACGCATCCTCCAATCCACAAGAAATATTCACCATCTGAATTGGATGTCATGTATCTCTGCTAAACCACCAAATAGTTTAATGGCATTCTGATTGCCTCCATTATTGCCGGTTCATCTTTATGGAAAAGGAAGTTTTTTAAAAGAGGCCTGTTTCCGAACAAAGGCAAGGTGCTTTCACCGGTAGCTTTAATAGATTTTAATAAATCATCCTTATTATGCATATATGTGACAGCTTAAAAAAATGATGTAGAATTTAATAAATATGTTTTTTATATATATTTATTTTATTATATTTGTTCAGCGTCATTACATCAAAAAAATTAATGGTTTTTTATAATTTGGTAGCATATTACTACAAAAACAGCAATATTAGATTTTTTTAATCGTTCATGACCTGCCCGTTTTGAGCTATGATTTTTGTGATTTCTGTGCCAATAGCCCACTAATCCCACAAATCAAGGTTTACTTGCAAAGGGCGTGAACATTGCCAACCACAAGTCATTCAAACCTTTGAACGAACATGATATTAAATTACCACTCCCGCCTGTCTGTCATAGCATTGAGTCTGCTCGCCCTTTTTTTGTTTAGTTGCCAAATCAAGGATACCCCACCACCCGAACCCAAAGAGCCCGAAGTAAAGATAGAGACTATAAGTCTCACAGAGGAACCCAAAGAGCCCGAATATGATAATTTCGGATTTGATACTAATTTATTTAATGTAGAGCAACGACGCGTCCAAAAAAACGAGACCCTCTCTCTGATACTTCAACGCCATAATATTAGCCACTCAAAGATTTACAATATCTCAAAAGCGTCTCAAGGAGTTTACAATCTTAGACGCATTGTTGCCGGTAAACCCCTTCACTTTTACACGGCCAACGATTCTCTCGAGCAATTGCGTTATATGGTCTATGAACGCGATGCGGTTAATTATGTGGTCTTTGATCTTAAAGCGCCGTATACCGTAGAACTGGGTAAAAAAGAAGTAACCATAAAAAACAGACTTATTGAGGGGGAAATCCAGGAAAGCTTATATGAGTCTTTTCTTGAATCAGATGCCGACCCTCGTCTGGCCTATGCCCTGGCTGATCTTTTCGCCTGGCAAATTGATTTTTATCAAATACGTGAGGGTGATTCTTTCAAGGTCCTTTTTGAGGAAAGAATGATTGAAGGCAAAAGCATCGGGGTAGGAAATATCCGGGCTGCTGATTTTATCCACAGGGGAAATGAATATAATGCGATGTATTTTGAGCAAAACGGTAATGGGGATTATTATGACAAAGAGGGAAAATCCCTGCGAAAGGCTTTTTTAAGAGCACCATTGGAATACTCTCGTATCAGCTCGCGATTCTCCAACAACCGTAGACATCCCATCCTGAAAACAAACAGGCCTCACCATGGAACTGATTACGCTGCCCCAACAGGAACAGCAATACGGGCTGTCGGTGACGGGCAGATTGTGCATGCAGCTTATGACCGAAATAACGGTAATTATATAAAAATACGCCATAACAGCACCTACGAAACGGGCTATCTACACATGTCAAAGCTGGCAAATGGTATGAGAAACGGCACCCGGGTTTCCCAGGGTGATATAATCGGCTACGTAGGAAGCACAGGCCTTGCTACCGGTCCTCACCTTTGCTACCGGTTCTGGAAAAACAGTCATCCTGTTGACCCTTATCGTATAGATTTTCCTTCATCAAACCCGGTAGAAGATCAATATATGGCTGAATATGAGAAACAAAAAAAACAACTTCTGTCATTATTGGATCCAGAGCCTGAACCTGAAAGTGAAGAGCTTCCTGAAGTAAGCAAGCCAGGATGGCAATTGGCTAGTGTAGACCTGAAGCCACAGGTTTTTTCGATGTGATTAGTCTTTCTGTTAATTATTTTATAAAAGGGTCGTGCTCCAGTACGACTCTTTTCTTTTGATTCAAAAGCTATTCGAACATTCGCTTCAATACCACGTATTCCAAGATTTCAACAATTTTATCCATGGTGTCATAGTCTGCTCGTCACTCATAGCTTTACCTATTCAGGATCACTTAAAGCCACCGGCAATATCTTTCCATTATAAAACCGATGTCCGGTAAGTCCGAAGTCTGCTATATATTCGGCCATTTCCGAAGCAGAAACTGGGGCTTTTATCCCAGGAAATGCTTTTTCCAACATTTCCGTTTGAACTGCACCCAGACATAAACAATTTACTGCAATATTTTTATGGGAAACTTCGGTAGCAAGACATTCAGTTAATGTTGTAAGCGCTCCTTTGGATACGCTGTAAGCTGATAGTCCAGGAAATTTTGATGCACCTTGAAACCCGCCCATACTGCTAATAGTAAGCAAATGTGACCCCGTGCTCAGCATCGGTAAAATACCACGGAATAATCTGACAGCAGATAAAAGATTAACATCCAAATGGTACTGCCAATCATCATCTGATAGCTCTTCAAAAGGTTTTACCTTTATTCCACCTGCATTATGGATAACCAGATCAACAGTTTGAAACAAGGATTCGACTTCTTTGAGAAGCCTGGAAATATCTCCGGTTTTTGTAAAATCAGCCTTAATAGGAATGATTTTTGAAGAGTACTTTTGATTAAGTTCTTGTAGTTTATCCGCACGACGAGCAACGGCGACTACGGTATGACCCTGAGATGCTAATAGTAAAGCCGTTTGATAGCCAATGCCTCTGCTTGCACCTGTTAATAATATTTTTTTTTTACTCACGGAGAAAGAGATTGATGATAAGGTTAGAGGGCCTTGTAGTATATACTATCGAATCAAAAACGGAAGGAAATGCTGGCGAATTCCATTCCGAATTGTGAGCTTATTGTCAGTGCTTGACCTTCAAGATCCGGAAAAGCATACAAAGAAGGATTAATAAAACCGAGCAAAGTATTCTCACCGGGCTGCCATTGGACCAATCCATTACCAGACGATGATTGTTCGCTTGAAAAATAATCTACACCACCGCTTGTTTCACGACTTAGATAAAAAGCATCTACCAGGCCAAAAGAAAAGCCAACCCAGGCTCCTGCCCCAGCTCCATACTGGGCACCGTCTCCAATCCTGTTATTCCCAAGCAAAGATATCGCCATACCGGCTACTGTTCCGGTAGCAGCACCATAAAATGTATCTATTAAAATTATGTAACCTGAACTATTCACGGTATTAAAAGTCCCCTGAATATAGCCTGGATTCATACTTGCGTCATAGATCCCAATACCCATACCTGACAGGGTACCAAGTCCAACACCGATCCGAACTGGTTCAAAATCATCGTTGTTGGTTAAAACCATAGTGGCTCCACCAAGAAAAGCCCCGTTAATCGTTCCGGCAAACGTATTATTTGTTAGAACCCTGAGTACCTGGCTTTCAGCGTTACCGGGTCTGACAAGATAAATAAATGTGATAAGACAAATCAAACTTAAGCCTCGTTTAAAAAAGGGCAGTAAAGGGGGGTAATAAGTCATAGTCTAAAATTATTAGTATTTTACATCTTACAAGAATATACGTAGGAAGAAAATTAAATCCACATAAAGCTAATATTTGATCAAGAAATTTTATTAGGCTTATTCTGCTTCTCCCCACCTAAAATGCCTATCAGAGCTTTTACCGTATTAAGATGACCAACTAATGATGGATGATAACCATCTCCCAAAAAATTCCAAGCTTCGGGTGGGCTACCCATTCGATTACCCATAGGATCTACAATATAACCTTGTTTACCGGTTATAACTTCCCGGTACTGCTTTAAATCTTCTTCGTAAACCACACCATTAAACAATGGATGTTGCTGCATTAACTCGGTAACAGGGGGTGGCGGGGTTATCCATATTATTGGGTTTTTTACAACAAGCTGAATAGCAGATTCAATGGTATTTGTATTTTCCCAAAATTCAGCTAAAGAGACCAGGGTGCGGGTTGTTGCCAGATGTGGTCGTTTTGCATCATCACTACCAATCGCTATAATCACCCAATCAGGTTTATTGGCAAGCACATCACGATCCAGGCGCATTAGAATATTAGCCGATGTTTCTGATGCCATGCTAGCATCATACCAACTAAAATTAGCCCCCATAACGCCACTTTCCAATATATGACGGAAAATAGGAAGCCAGCTTTGCAGATCATCAGTAAGCGCATCTCCGATTACCGCTATTTTATCATTTTTTTTAAATGGCAGCTTCTCGATCTGCTTTTTAACCTTTTCATCTTTAAGCAATTCGAAGGCCGCTTGTTTTGCATTTTCATCAAAATTGGCACGGATGCTGCTCAATTCATCTTCATCAATTCCAATAAATTGAGCCACAGCTGATTGATCATTGACGCCCGGAAGCAAAGGAAACTGTTTTTCTATGTTCAGGAACTGAACCAGGTAATCAAGTAACTCTTCTTTTTCTTCTTTTTTCATTATCGTTGCCTTCTTCAATGTTCAATAGCTTTTTAACCAAATGAGGCGCACCTATTGTTGTTGTTTTTCTATATAATAAACAGAAGCGACATCCATTATTTCATATGATCCCCACAACCCCCCGGAATCACGAAAAGTTGATAATCCACTTTCGGCACTCATACCGGCACCCGTGAGTACAACAATTTTTTTCATGTTTTAAAAAAAAATAAGATAAGAAACACTTAGGGGCTCAAATTCAAATATTTGAGCCAAGAACTATCTTCTTTATAATCAACTATAACATCAACTTCTTTCTGCTGCTGATAATCGGAAAGGATAACTTCTATATCCCTTCGCAACGTTTCTATGCTGTTATTTATGAGATCGCTTCTGAAGCCTTTTTCGCCCATATCAATCACAAATTCCATGGAGATAATGCGTCCGATTGCTTTTCCTAAACTAACCATCTTGCGTTGAGCTATACTGGCATCAACTTCAAAGTTCAGTGACTTTTTAAGGTAACCGGATGCCTTAGCAGACAGTTCGTAGGTATTTAAAAAATCATATAAATTCCGTGATTTCAACCTACGCATTGACTTCAATACGGAATCAGCTATTTGGTGATAAAGTATATCGTTAGATCCTTCAAATATTTGAAACGACCGGCTATCAACCAGTGATCGTCCTGCTATACTATCAAGCCTGTAACCCTGAGCACCAAGTAATTGTAAAAGAGATTGAGCAGAGTCCTGCATGATATCGGTAATAACAGATTTAATAGCATTGGCTGGAATATCGTCTTTAGCCAAATCATTGGTGACATTAGCTTTATTGCTGGAGTATGCGCACATGGCAGAGCATGTAGTGAAAGCCGCTTGTAGTTTTGAAACCCTGCTTTTAACCTGGTCATACTCAATCAGACTTCTTCCTCCGACGGTTCGACCCTGACAATGGTTAATGGCCTCATCTAGTAATCGTCTCAAATAGCCCATAGCCATACCGGGGAACTGCAGCCGGCTGCGATGCAACATATCCAGCATCATTTTGACGCCGGTAGTCTTTGGAATAAGCTTATGGGCCTTCGGAACCTCTACATTGATCTTATTCTTACCATATGGTAGCATATACAGACCAAGGTTTTCATAATATTCTTCAACTTCAAGACCAGGTTCAATCATGTCATGTATAAAGAAACCAATATCACGTCCTAAATCACCCTTCTCGTTCTTTTCGCGGGCTGTAAGCAACCAGTAATCAGCTAATCCGGTAAGACCTCCCCAGTGCTTGGTTCCTTCAATCTTATAAGATTTCTCTTTTTCCAAATATGAGGTTTGCATATGCAGAGCATCCGAACCGTATTCAGGCTCTGTTATCATAAGCCCTCCCATGGCCTTTTTATTAACAAACCGTTTAAAGATTTTTGCCTGCGTTGATTCTTCACCATACTTGCTTAATGGCTGTATAAATAAAGCACCATTAATACCTACCATTAACGACAAAGGTAATGATTCGTAGGATGAAGCTTCCAATACAGAGAGACTCTCAGGTACGGAACCACCGCGGCCATTGAACTTTTTAGGGATAAAAACAGAAAGAGGCTTGTACTCCATTACTTTATTAAAAAGCCCCGGGGGGAAACCTCTGTTTAAACTGATATATTTGATATTTTCTTCGTTACCAAATACTTCTCTTAGCCCCGCTTTATAAGATTTAATATAAGTTTCGATATCCAAATCGGCAATATGAGTTTCTTCAGTAAAGACTTTCAAGCTACAGCTGTTGATTTCTATTATAGTTATTAAAGTTTAAAATAATGGTTTATAAGCAAATCACATAATCTAAATCACTACTGATCACTAAATCATGCTGATTTATCCATGAACACAAGTATTCTGTGTATTATCCTCTTAAAATAAAAAAAGCCCTGACTACGAAGTAATCAGGGCTTATAAAAGAAAGATGGAGGCGA